>NZ_JBQKGG010000006.1:0-125769 GCF_052118925.1 Candidatus Paralachnospira sp. LCP21S3_A2 | reverse complement strand
TTTCCTACGGATACGGGGCTGAGGGCTGGAAGGATCAGCTGACAGAGTATGACGGCCAGACGATCACCTATGATGCCATCGGAAATCCCTTATCCTACCGGGACGGCATGGCCTTTGGCTGGCAGCATGGCCGGGAACTGAAAAGCCTTACGGCAGGCGGAAGAACGACCACCTATACCTACGATGAAGACGGTTACCGGATGACGAAGGCGGATGAGAGCGGAGTGACCCGGTACTACCGGAACGGAACGACCCTGCTGACCCAGAAGAAGGGGAGCACGCGCCTGGACTTCTTCTATGATGCCAACGGCCTGCCGCTGGGCTTCAAGAAGAATGGAACGGTCTACTATTATATCCTGAACCTTCAGGGAGATGTTGTCGGGATCCTGGACAGTGAAGGAACCCAGGTGGCAGGCTACCGGTATGATTCCTGGGGAAAGCTCCTTTCCTGCACCGGGGAGCTGGCGGACAGCATTGGGGCAGTCAACCCCTTACGGTACCGCGGGTACTACTATGACAGCGAGAGCGGGCTGTATTACCTGAACAGCCGGTACTACGATCCGGAGACCGGACGGTTCCTGAATGCAGACTGGCAGATGGATGACAACGCCGGGCTGTTAAAAGGAAACCTGTATGTGTACTGCGCGAACAATCCAGTGAAAAATCTGGATGAGGCAGGAGAATGGCTGCTGACAGCAGCAACGATGCTTGTAGGAGCAGTTGTTAATGTGGCGTCAACTGCAATCGCAGCGGCTACTACCGGACAAAAATACACCTGGGCCGATGCGGCGATTGCGGCGGGAACAGGAGCGATAGGGGCATCAAGAATAGGAGCTGTTGGTGCAGCGATTTTTGGAGGAATAGCGACTGCGTGGAAAAGTCGGAAAGATGGGAGATCCATGGGAGAATCTGTAGCGATTGGAGTAACTACAGCGATTGGAACTTTGGCAACGTTCAGTAACATGGCGAAATTGCCCCAAACTAATATTGGAGCAAAGATGACAGCAATCGCAACGGATGGGATTTTCAGCGTTGGTTATAATATGATAGCGGCGGCATTTACCAAGCCGAAATCGGGTTCTTCAAAAAGAAAAACAGAGACAACGAAAGTCTCAAAAGCTAAGAGCAAAACATCGAAAAGCCGGCAGCGTTTTGAGCAAAGGAGATACTGGAACAGAGCATTGAGACAATGGAGATACTATTATGTAAAAGTATAGAATACGTCATAAGAAGCTGAAAATGATAGGATTCCTGCGTGTTTTTACACGCAGGAATCCTATCGTCTGAGAAGAACGGAGAAAAACAGATGGAGGAAAACAATGGAATAAAAATAAAAACATATGCGATTTATTCAATTATGTCGCTGGTTGTGTTGGGAATGGTTGCTTATATGAATGCATCGACAGTTAAAACGTTGATTGTAAATATTAAAATAGGTGACAAGACAGAGATGTGGGAGTCAATTTTTTTTATTTTTTTGTTTCATCTAATATTTCTTTTTTTAACTTTTGATTCGATTAATATAGGAAGAAAAATTGAACTAACGAAAGAAGGCTGTATTATTTCATTTTTGTGGATAAGACGAAAATATAGCTGGGAGGGATATCCGATAAAAAAAGTAGAGCGATATTCAAAATATCGTAGTATCTGGGCACCGGATACACCGTATGATGAGGGAGCCGTTTTTTCAAAAGTACCGGTAAAGCGTTCCAAACGATACCGGCCAGTTGATATGAGATCTTATTTAACACGATATGTGTTTTCGACTGTATGGGTTTGTTTTCGGAATGAAGAGTGTAAAAAGAAGTGGTCATATAACACAGGATGGTTTGAAGTAGATAAGGAAGAATTTCTTCAGAAGATGGAAGAATGGGGAGTGGAACTGGAGAAGCCGGAGAGCATAGAGAAGTAATTTGTTCAAATTTATGCAGGAGGGCGACTGCTACAGCCTTTCGGCATGGGCGTATGCGGATGCAGTCCCGGAAAAGGATTTTACCTGGAGGCCCAGGTCTGCTACAGCAACGGGACGACAAGATCCCACCGGTTCGACTTTGACCCTTATGTAAAAGGCTGGCAGTACGGCGGCGGGGTGTTCACTACCGATGACGGGGATGCGGGAACCCAAAACCGTTATTATGCCATCCATATCCGGATCGTGTATGATGACCAGTGTAATGCGGCCTGGTTTGACGGGGTCCAGCTCACGAAGGATGAAGGAGAGACTTACGTCTACGACAATGACGGGAACCTGACGGATGTGAAGAGCGCGGCGGAACAGAGTAAGTTCCGGTATGACGGGAATGGAAACCTGTCGGGGATGGTGAGCCCGGACGGGACGGATTTTTCCTATACCTACGACAGCTGGAACAACCTGACGGAGGCAAAGAACTCGGACGGGGCCGTTTAACGGTTTTCCTATGACGCAGGCGGGAACCGGACGGAGGAACGGATCTATCCGTATACCACGGGGACGCTTGGCGAGCCGGAAACGACGATTTCCTACGGATACGGGGCTGAGGGCTGGAAGGATCAGCTGACAGAGTATGACGGCCAGACGATCACCTATGATGCCATCGGAAATCCCTTATCCTACCGGGACGGCATGGCCTTTGGCTGGCAGCATGGCCGGGAACTGAAAAGCCTTACGGCAGGCGGAAGAACGACCACCTACACCTACGATGAAGACGGATACCGGATGACAAAAGCGGATGAGAGCGGAGTGACCCGGTACTACCGGAACGGGACGACCCTGCTGACCCAGAAGAAGGGGAGCACGCGCCTGGACTTCTTCTATGATGCCAACGGCCTGCCGCTGGGCTTCAAGAAGAATGGAACGGTCTACTATTATATCCTGAACCTTCAGGGAGATGTTGTCGGGATCCTGGACAGTGAAGGAACCCAGGTGGCAGGCTACCGGTATGATTCCTGGGGAAAGCTCCTTTCCTGCACCGGGGAGATGGCGGACAGCATTGGAGCAGTCAATCCCTTACGGTACCGCGGGTACTACTATGACAGCGAGAGCGGGCTTTACTACCTGAACAGCCGGTACTACGATCCGGAGACCGGACGGTTTCTGAATGCAGACTGGCAGATGGATGACAATGCCGGGCTGTTAAAAGGAAACCTGTATGCGTACTGCGCGAACAATCCGGTGAAGTATCAGGATGAGGAAGGCGAAGGGTTACTGCTGGCAGCAACGATGCTTGTCGGGGCAGTTGTTAATGTGGCGTCAACTGCGATCGCAGCAGCCTCTACCGGACAAAAATATACCTGGGTCGATGCGGCGATTGCGGCGGGAACAGGAGCACTTGCCGCGTGGAATGCTGGGTATGGTGCAGCATTTGGTGGTATATTTACTGGTATAAAGAGCTATTACGCTGATGGAAGATCCATAGGGGCGTCCATAGCGATTGGGGTAACAACTGCGGTCGGAACCTATGCAACGTTCAGTAACCTGGCAGGATTGAAAAAAACTACTAAGATTGGAACCGAGGTGTCAAAAATCGCGGCGGATGGGGTTTTCAGCGTTGGTTATAATTGTTCGGTAGCGGCACTTACCAGGCCAAGAACATCCGGGTCTTCAAAGAAGAAAACGGAGACAACGAAAGTCTCAAAAGCTAAGAGTAAAACATCAAAAAGCCGCCAGCGTTTTGAACAAAGGAGATACTGGAACAGAGCACTGAGACAGTGGAGATACTATTATGTAAAAGTATAGGACATGTCATAAGAAGATGAAATGAAGGAGGATTCCTGCGTGTGAAAAATACGCAGGAATTCTATCGTCTGAGAAGAAAGGAAACCAGATGGAGGAAAACAATGGAATAAAAATAAAAGCAAATGTGATTTATTCAATTGTAATGTTCCCCATGATTTGGATAGCTAATTATTTAGAAACACTTGTAATAAAGAAAATTATTACATCTATTAAGCTTGAGAATAGGGCTGAGGTCATGGGATCAATTTTAGTAATTCTGTTGATACACTTAATATATCTTGTTGCTGTACTTTATTTGATTGATTTCGGAAGAAAAATTGAATTAACGAAAGAGGGGTGTATGATTTCATTTTTATGGATAAAACGAAGATATAGCTGGGAGGAGTATCCGGTAAAAAAGATAGAGAGGTATTCAGATCAGTATAATTCATGGGCACCTGTAACACCTTATGAAGAAGGCGCTGTTTTTTCAAAAGTACCGGTAAAACATTCAAAAAAGTATCGGCCTGCAGAGACTAGATCGTTTTTGACGTGGTATGTGTTTTCAACGGTATGGATTTGTTTCCGGAATGAAGAGTGTAAAAAGAAGTGGGCATATTATACTGATTTATTTGAAGTGGATAAGGAAGAGTTCCTTCAGAAGATGGAAGAATGGGGCGTGGAGTTGGAGATGCCGGAGTAATATCCAGAAAATAATAAGAACATCGATACAACCTACCATGTTTTTTGAACGAAAGAAGTAAGGGGAAAAACTGGAATCAGTTTTCGTTATATGTTCAAAAAATGAAAGAGTGGGAAGTACGTATAGATTCGGGAGTATAAGTAAGAGATAAGACATGTCTTCCTGAGGGAACCGATACACTTTCTGCTTTCGCAAGGACGTCCGATGTGGTATTCTTAAAGGGACAGGGAAATCAGAGCGGGAATGTCCCCAATGTGTGGACGGTCGATTCCGAATACGGTTGGGACGGAACTCCTTCCGATGCACACTGGAACGGAAGCTCTGCCGGGCGGCTGCTCACCGGGACCACGGATACGGAAGGGCGGACGGTCACCTATGCGTATGATAACCGGGACCGGATCACGAAGACTGCAGAAACCGTCACGGACGGGAACGGCGGCAGCCATGAGGCATCCATCACGTATCAGTATGAGGGGAACCGTCTGTCCGCCATCGGCCATAACGGGTTTTTCTATACGTTCACGTATGATGCGTATGGGAAAAAGACCGGGACAGCGGCCGGCGGGAACACGATCCTTACGGAAACGTACCAGCCGGCGAACGGGTCTGTTACAGGCCAGGCATATGCAAACGGGGATACGGTCTCGTATGCGTACAATGCCCGTGAGGAGCTGGAAAGCATTTCCCATAACGGGACAAAAATATTTACGTATCAGTATGACAGCGCCGGGAATGAGATCTTCCATGAAGACCTCCTGGACCAGGCCAGGTATTTCTTTGACTACGATCCCCTGGGGCGGGTCGTGCGGATGGCGACCAGCCGCGGGCAGTCCCTGGAGTTAGGGTATGACACCAGGGCGCGGACCGCCCGGCTGGTGAGCCTGATCGACAGGGAAAAGACAACGACCGGCTACCGGTACGGGGCAGGGGGAGGAGAACAGCCCAAAATATTTGCGACTCCACAGTGATAATCGTATGCTATCTTAGACGCTGCAATTTAGAAATCATTTGATCGGTAAGTGAATATATAACTCCATTGCCAGCATCTATCCAGTATTCAATTTCTTTGACAGAAGAAGGATTCTGTTCTTTATAAAAAACTAAAATATTACAATTTTGATAATTGCTGATTCGAAAATCTATATTTGAAAAAAATTCTTCATCGCCAAAAGCCCATTCTGAGAAATCCACTGCAGTCCCGTCAAGATGGTATTCTCTTCCCCATCGAACCATCATACTTTCCAGAAGTTCCTCATCGAGAGTGGTATATTTTAAAACAATGGGCACTTCTTGTATATAATGGTCAAATTTATACTCTGCAAAAAATTCGTCTTCTTTGTTGACAGGACCAAACCTTTTAATAGAATTTTCGTTTAACGATATAATAGTCTGTTTTTGAATATCTAAAATTCTTTGTCGCTGACTTTTATCAGGATTTGGTTGAAAACCGAAATGCGGTCGTACATATTCTACAAGCTGATAGTCACCATACCAGTCTTCTTTTTCTGATATATCAGGAAACGTAGTAATGATATCTTCGGCCATTTTAGATTCATATAGAATATCTGGATTTTTAAGTGGTAATGTTTCCGCCTCTTCCTGTGGTATTTCCGTTGTTTCAGCAATAGTTGTTATTCTTATTTCTTCGTCAAGAACACGTTCTGTAGAGATGTCAGATTGTTTTGATTTCCCACAACTACAACAGATAAAAACAATTCCTACGAGAAACAAAAATGAATTACGGATATTGATAATGCTTTTCATAGCTTCACCTCCATTATAAGATGCATATTTAAAGCGTAAAAAACAATAAGCACCAACCAGAAGATTACAACTAACTTTGCCGAAAATACCAGCCAGTTATATTTCTATATCGTTCTAAAAATAGCTCCAGCACCTTCCACAACCATAAGCGACACTTCCGGTTATGGAAGTCAGCAAAATGCAGAAGTATCCCATAATTGATTCCAGATATGCCTCTTCAGGATTGTTCATTCCGTAATTGGTAACTCTTTGATTTTCATTGTTCTCTTCTCAAAACGCGTTTCAAGATTAAATTTAATTTTCAATTATATACTACCATATTGTTTTCGATTTGCGAAGTATTATATTAATTAATTCCTGTATTTTTATAACTTGCTTGCGGAAATATATGTTTTTTGTTTTTCTCTCATCTTCCATTCTTTTTTCTGAAAGTAAAGGGGAGTCGGGAAATAGATAGTTCCAAAGCAGGGAGGGTATGACTCACAACGAGTCTGCCCTCCCTGAAATTTATCTGAAAAAAGAAAAAAAGATGGCTAACGACAACCATCTTTTTCTCCGTTACATGTTATAATGTAACCTGAAAGAGATGTTATAGAAAGTGAAAAATTAAAAGAAGAGCTTTATTATTAAAACTTGTAAAGTGGTGTTATAGAAGAAAAGAGAGGAAGCGTCATGCGGACACAGCAGGAGATCAACAAAGAATGGTCGGATAACTCGGAAAATTACAGTGCTATCATTGACGATGAGCTGAACAGCTTTCGGGCGGAGGCCTGGAGGCGAAAGATTCTGGAGCAGGTACCGTCTGGAAAAAAGTTAAAAATTCTGGATACGGGCTGCGGGCCGGGATTTTTCACGATTCTGTTAAGTCTTGCCGGTCATGAGGTCATTGGAATCGATGGAGCAGAAGGAATGCTTTTGGAGGCAGAGCGGAAGGCGGCAGCTTATGGCGTTCATCCGGAATTTCGAGCCATGGACTGCCATCACCTGGAATTTCCGGACAATACCTTTGACCTTATCATCAGCCGTAATGTGACCCATGCCCTTCGTGAGCATAAAACAGTTTATGCACAGTGGCTGCGGGTACTGAAGCCGGAGGGTATTCTTTTGATTTTTGATGCAAACTGGCATCTGATGAAGACGGATCCTGCGGTTCATGAAGAAAGTCTCCGCCGCCAGGAGGCGTGTGTTCAACGTTATGGTGATGCCTTTGATACGAAAACGAAGAACAAAGAAGAACGCAGAAAGAAGGATCTGGAGGGGGAGCATGTTCTGGGAACGAAGCAGCGTCCTGACTGGGATCTTGGTTTGCTGGAGGGACTTGGTTATGTCAACATTTGTACGGAACGTGATATTACTGAGGAGCTGTGGGACGAAAAAGAGCAGTTATTATATGGAAATACACCGATGTTTATGATCCGGGCTGAGAAGCCATAACGGTTTTATCAGTACCGGCTCCAACTGTTCCGGCTGTTTCCGGAAGAATTGCATTGTCATTTTCCCCATAACATGATAAAGTATGGGAGGAGATGATTTGCAATGGAAAGAAATGAAAAAGCAAACAAAGGAGTCTGGTCCATTCATGGTCTGGATATTTATGTACTTGGACTGATGGCAGCGCTGATCTCATTTCTGGGATTTGTGGTGGAAAATCTGTGGCTGGCGCTGACAAAGGGGTATATCAATAACCGAAATATGAATACTCCGTTCCTGCTGGGCTACGGTATGCTGGTGCTGGCAATTTATTTTCTTCTCGGAACACCTCAGAAGATGAGTCTTCCGGAGTCTATGAGAAAACGACAGAAGAAAAATCGAAACGATCTGCTGTACTTTTTATGCGCCATGTTGTTTGTGTGCGTGGGAGAGATTATTCTTGGTATTGCAGTAGAATATTTATGTGGAATCGAATACTGGAATTATTCGGCGATTCCGCTTCATATTACCAAGTATACCTCAATTCCGACCAGCATCGCATTTGCGTCTATGATCACGCTGTTTATGGGGCATGTGTTTGAGCCGATGATCCGGCTGATCTCAAGAATGGATTACCGGATTATCCGGATTGTCAGTGTGGTGCTGATGGTGATCATGCTGTCGGATTTTTTTGTGAGCTTTGGCATGATGATTAAAAAGAGAAATTTCTATTTGAAATGGAAGATCATACTGAGAAAATAACAGAGGGGAAGATGAAATGAAAAAACAGGGATTTGACAATGAAAAGTATCTTCAGATGCAGTCGGAGCGGATTCGGGAACGGATCTCTCAGTTTGGCGGAAAGCTGTATCTGGAATTCGGCGGAAAACTGTTTGATGATTACCATGCGGCCAGAGTGCTTCCCGGTTTTCAGCCGGACAGCAAGCTTCGGATGCTGCTCCAGATTAAGGAACAGGTGGAAATCGTCATGGCAATCGGTGCTGCGGATATCGAAAAAAACAAGGTGCGTGGAGATCTGGGAATTACCTATGATTCCGATGTACTCCGGCTGATCGATGAATTCCGGGGAATTGGTCTGTATGTGGGAAGCGTAGTACTTACCAGATTTCAGGGCCAGCCGGCGGCAGAGGCGTTCCAGAAGCGTCTGGAGAATCTTGGTGTCCGCGTATATCGTCATTATCCCATTGAGGGATATCCTTCCAATCTGGCGAAGATCGTAAGCGAGGAAGGATATGGAAAGAATGATTATATTGAGACCAGCAGAGAATTGGTCGTTGTGACGGCTCCCGGACCGGGGAGCGGAAAGATGGCAACCTGTCTTTCCCAGCTTTATCATGAGCATAAACGCGGGATTCAGGCCGGTTATGCGAAGTTTGAGACCTTTCCCATCTGGAATATACCTTTAAAGCATCCGGTTAACCTGGCCTATGAAGCGGCTACGGCGGATCTGGATGATGTAAATATGATCGACCCGTTCCATCTGGAAGCATACGGGGAAACAACCGTTAATTATAATCGTGATGTGGAAATCTATCCGGTTCTGGCAGCCATGATGGAAAAGATCGTGGGAAGCTGTCCTTATAAGTCTCCGACTGATATGGGTGTAAATATGGCCGGGAACTGTATTTTTGATGACAAAGCAGTGCGGGAGGCCTCCTGCCAGGAGATCATCCGGCGTTATTATACGGCGCTCTGTGAAAAACGGAAAGGGATTGTGGACGATCAGGTGGTTTATAAGCTGGAGCTTCTCATGAAACAGGCCGGTATCACCACAAAGGATCGTATCGTTGTCAGTCCGGCATTATTAAAAGAAGAAGTTACCGGAATGCCGGCGGCCGCTCTGGAGCTGCCGGACGGACGGATCGTGACCGGACGGACCTCCGAGCTTCTTGGGCCGTCTGCTGCCGTACTGCTTAATGCACTGAAGGAGCTGGGTGGAATTGATGACAGCGTAAAGCTGATTTCCCCCTCCATTATCGAACCGATTCAGAAGCTGAAAGTCGGCGCTCTGGGAAACAAAAATCCCCGCCTTCATACCGATGAGGTCCTTCTGGCACTGTCAATTTGCGCTGCGTCCGATCCAAGAGCTCAGCTGGCGATGGATCAGCTTCCCAGGCTCCGCAACTGCGAAGCACATTCCACCGTAATCCTCTCCGGCGTCGATGAAAAAATCTTCCGCCGCCTCGGAGTCAACATCACCTACGAGCCCAAATATCAGACCTCAAAACTTTACCACGTGTAACAACAGTCCTGCGCGCCAGGCAAAACGTAAAAACTCCTCACAGCGAATATATTCGCCAGTGAGGAGTTTTGGCGTTTTGGGCTGATGGGCGGGACGCCCATCAGCCACAGACAGAAGCTGCGAAGCAGCGTTCGTGTTCCGTTTGCAGTCTTTCCGAAATTTTACATTTAAATCCACGAAAACCCATTGACAGCGGCCCGGAAATATGTATAATTAAATCTGTTTGCGAGTTTAGCATTTCTAAACTTTGAGTTTAAAATTGTAGACTTTCTGAAAGGCAGGGAATCATGGATATAGGGCAGAAACTGAAGGAGCTGAGGGTGTTAAAAAACCTGACGCAGGAAGAACTCGCCGATCGGGCAGAGCTGTCCAAGGGATTTATTTCCCAGCTGGAGAGAAATCTGACCTCCCCGTCCATCGCCACATTAACGGATATTCTTCAGTGCCTCGGAACAAGTCTCAACGAGTTCTTCACGGAAGAACCAGAAGAACAGATCGTGTTCGGAAGCGAGGATTTTTTCGAAAAGATTGACAGCGATCTGAAAAACAAGATTGAATGGATCATACCGAACGCCCAGAAAAACATCATGGAACCGATTTTTCTGACATTGGAAAAAGGAGGATCCACATACCCTGATACTCCTCACGAAGGAGAAGAGTTCGGATATGTACTTCAGGGAAGCATCATGATCCATCTGGGAAATAAAAGCTATCGGGCGAAAAAAGGCGAAGCCTTTTACTTCACACCGGATAAAAAACATTATCTGACATCAAAAAACGGCGCAACCCTGATCTGGGTAAGCTCACCACCAAGCTTCTGAGCGATAAGCGACGAACGCGGCAGCTGTCCGACCTGCCCGCCTGCTTGCAGGAAAGGGCAGGTCAGACAGCTGCCATGTGAGTGCAACGGACATCGAAAAGGCCGAAGGCCTTGAGATGGATCGTCGCTTATCGAGAAGAACAGAAGACGCCGGCTGTCGAAGCAGGACATCGAAAAGGCCGAAGGCCTTGAGATGGTTCGTCGCTTATCGAGATCACATTAATCGTATTATTTTCATATAGAGGAGAAAACCTATGAGTACACCACTGATTCGCCTGGAGGGCGTGTCGAAAACGTTCGACGATACCATGGTTCTGGACGACCTGGAGCTGTCCATCCGGGAAAATGAATTTATGACCCTGTTAGGACCAAGCGGCTGCGGAAAAACGACCACGCTCCGGATCATCGGCGGGTTCGAGAAGCCGGACAAGGGGCGGGTGCTTTTTGACGGCAAGGATATCACAAACCTGTCACCAAACAAGCGGCAGCTCAACACGGTATTTCAGAAATACGCCCTGTTTCCCCATATGAACATCGAGGAAAATATTGCTTTCGGATTAAAGATCAAAGGAAAGTCGAAGGCGTACATTAGGGATAAGATCTCCTATGCCTTAAAGCTGGTAAATCTGGACGGCTACGAAAAGCGGAGTGTTGATTCTCTTTCCGGCGGACAGCAGCAGCGGATCGCGATCGCGAGAGCCATCGTGAATGAGCCGCGGGTCCTGCTTTTAGATGAGCCTCTGGGAGCGTTGGATCTGAAGCTGCGCCAGGATATGCAGTATGAACTGATCCGCCTGAAAAACGAGCTGGGGATCACCTTCCTTTATGTGACCCATGATCAGGAGGAGGCGCTTACCATGTCCGATACGGTGGTGGTCATGAATCAGGGCTATATCCAGCAGATGGGAACGCCGGAGGACATTTACAATGAGCCGGAGAATGCCTTTGTGGCAGATTTCATCGGTGACAGCAACATCATTGACAGCATCATGATCGAGGACAGGCTGGTGGAGATCCTCGGTGTGAAATTCCCCTGTGTGGATGTGGGATTCGGAACGAATCAGCCGGTCGATGTGGTGATCCGTCCGGAAGACATTGAGCTTCTGGAACCGGGGAAGGGAACACTGGACGGCGTGGTATCTCATCTGATCTTTAAGGGTGTACACTATGAGATGGAGGTCATGGCCGGCGGCTTTGAGTGGCTGGTACACTCGACAGCCTGTTATCCGGTAGGTACAGGCGTGAGCATTCATGTGGATCCCTTTAATATTCAGATCATGAAGAAACCGGAATCCGAGGACGAGGAGGCCGTGGGAGTCAATGAGTAAAAAAACACTTGCAGCACCGTATATCATCTGGATGATCGGATTTACGCTGATTCCGCTGGCCCTGGTGGTATTTTACGGGCTGACTGATAAAACCGGAGCATTCACCCTAGAGAACATCATGGCGATCGCTTCTACGGAGCGCATGAATGCACTGCTCCGGTCGCTGAAGCTGTCGCTGATCAGTACGCTGATCTGCCTGATCCTGGCCTATCCGCTGGCCATGATCTTAAAAAGCCTGAATATGGGAAAGGGAAGCTTTGTGGTATTCCTGTTCATTCTGCCCATGTGGATGAATTTTCTGCTTCGGACCATGGCGTGGCAGACGCTTCTGGACCGGAACGGCGTCATCAACAGCATTCTGAAATTTTTACATCTTCCAACCCTGAACCTGATCAACACCCAGGGGGCCATTATCTTTGGCATGGTCTACAACTTTCTGCCGTTCATGGTCCTGCCTATTTATAATGTGCTGATGAAGATTGGAGATGATAAGATCGAGGCGGCCAGAGATCTTGGAGCAAATGCGTTCCAGACCTTTGTGAAGGTTATTTTCCCCATGAGCATGCCCGGTGTCATCAGCGGCATTACCATGGTATTCGTTCCGGCGCTGACGACCTTCGTTATTTCGAACCTGTTAGGCGGCGGCATGGTGCTGCTCATTGGTAATGTCATTGAGCAGGAGTTTACGTTTACGTCTGATTGGAACTTAGGCTCCGGCCTGTCTCTGGTGCTCATGGTGTTCATTCTGATCAGCATGGCACTGCTTGCAAAATACGATAAAGACGGAGAGGGGGCCGCATTCTGATGGGAAAGTTTTTAAAACGGTTTTATCTGGTGATTATGTTTATTTTCCTGTATGCGCCTATCCTCGTGCTCATGGTGCTGTCCTTTAACAGCTCCAAATATATGTCCAAATGGACCGGCTTCAGTTTAAAATGGTATCAGCAGATGTTTTCCAGTAACCTGATCATGTCGGCACTGCGAACCACGCTGATCATCGCATTTGTTTCGGCGCTGATCGCGACGGTCATCGGGACGATTGCCTGTATCGGGATCAATAATATGAAGAAGGTGCCGCGGACGCTGATTCTTGGGGTCAATAACATTCCGCTTATGAATGCGGATATCGTAACGGGAATTTCTCTGATGCTCTGCTTCATCGCCTTTGGCGTAAGCCTTGGCTTCGGAACAGTTCTGGTAGCTCATATTACGTTCAATATCCCCTATGTGGTGCTGAGCGTCATGCCGAAGATGAAGCAGACGGAAAAAAGTACCTATGAGGCGGCACTGGATCTGGGAGCATCTCCGCTCTATGCGTTCTGGAAGGTGATCCTTCCGGACATTCTGCCCGGTATTCTGTCGGGCTTTCTGCTGGCGTTCACCATGTCCCTGGATGATTTTATCATCACTCATTTTACCAAGGGCGCCGGTATTAACACGCTGTCCACGCTGATCTACAGCGAGGTAAGAAAGGGTATCAAGCCCAGCTTATATGCACTGTCCACCATCATGTTCCTGGCGGTTCTGATCCTTCTGATCATTGCGAACCTGCCCAAGAGAAAAACGACCAAAGGAGAAACGACATGAAAAAGAGATTACTTGCTGCAGGAATGATCGCGGTACTCGCCATGACCGGCCTTTCCGGCTGCGGCGGAACGAAGAAAGAAGACAAGGGTGTTGTGAAGGTCTACAACTGGGGTGAATACATTGATGAAGATGTGATTGCCGAGTTTGAGGCAGAAACCGGAATCAAGGTTGTTTATGATACCTTCGAGACCAATGAGGAAATGTATCCCATCATCGAGGCCGGCGGTGTGTCCTACGATGTGGTCTGCCCTTCCGATTACATGATCGAGAAGATGATTGCCAATAACCTGCTGGCAGAGATCAATTTTGATCATATACCCAACATGGAGTATCTGAGCGAATCTATTATGGAGGGCTCCAGAACCTTCGATCCGGAAAACAAGTATTCCGTTCCTTATACCTACGGAACACTGGGGATCCTTTACAATAAGAAGATGATCACCGATAAGATCACCAGCTGGAAGGATCTCTGGAATGAGGCCTATTCCGGAGAGATCCTGATGTATAACAGCCCGAGAGACCTGTTCACAGCACCTCTGGAAATCCTGGGATACTCGCTGAATACAACAGATGAGGCACAGCTTGATGAGGCGAAAAATATGCTTCTGGAGCAGAAACCTCTGGTACAGCGCTATGTCATGGATCAGATCAAGGACGCCATGATCTCCGAGAGTGCAGCCATTGCCATGTGTTATTCCGGTGAGGTGCTTCAGCTTCAGGAGTCCAATGAAAATCTGGAGTATGTGATCCCCGAGGAGGGAAGCAATTACTTCATCGATTCCTGGGTCATTCCTGCCAATGCCGAGAACAAGGAGAATGCGGAGGCATGGATCAACTTCTTAAATGATCCGGAGATCGCTTATAAGAACTTTGAGTATATCACCTATGCAACCCCCAACACCGGTGCACAGGAGCTGATGGATCCGGAGGCAGCCGCAAACCAGGCTGTGAACCCCAGCGCCGAGGTACTGTCCCGCTGTGAAGTGTTTAAAACACTGGGAGAAGAAGGAGATGCCCTGTTCAACGAACTGTGGCTCCAGATCAAGGACGCCAACTAAAAATCAGATAAAGAAAAATATAACTGCCGCCGCCCCGGGAAACAACTCGGAAGCGGCAGTTACTATTTTGGAGCATATTCGCATCTAAGCAGGCTTCACTGCCCGGACCAGACAGAGGCAACTTATGTATGAGCCGGTTGTCTGGCCTGAATTTTATGAGAACCGCTCTTCCATAGATGGAACGCATCCGAGCCGGGGCCACTGTCCACACTTTTCAGAGGCAACTTTTATATGTGCCGGTTGGAAAGTGTGGGCAGTGGCCCCGGCAGAAAGAACAAATCTTAAAAAATCCGAAAGGGCTTTACCCGGCGTGGAAAAAATGATACAGTATATCTGGACTGAACGACAGACTCCGCTCGGGAAACCTGCGGCGGAGCATAACAAATAAGGAGGCTTTTAGTTGAAATATGACTTCCACTGTCATACAAAGGAGGGTTCCATCGATGCAAAGGTGGATGTCCTGTCGTATGCGAGATTTTTAAAGGGGAAGGGGTTTCAGGGGATGATGGTCACGGATCATAACAGCTATAAGGGTTATCGGGCGTGGCTGAAACAAAAACAGGAAGGACTGGCTCCGGAGAATTTTACTGTGCTCCGGGGGATTGAATATGATACACTGGATGCGGGGCATATCCTGGTGATCATGCCGGATCACGTGGAATTAAAGCTTCTGGAGCTTCGGGGAATGCCGGTACAGCTTCTGGCCCGCGTGGTGCATAAGTACGGTGGGATTCTGGGGCCGGCGCATCCGTATGGGGCAAAGTTTTTAAGTGCCATGTGTTCGAAAAGGCTGGAAAAGGATCCCTCACTGATCCATGAATTTGATTTTGTAGAGGCATTCAATACCTGCGAGACGCCCTTTTCCAATGAAAAGGCGCGGGCACTGGCCAGGATGCACGGAAAGCCCATGTTCGGCGGTTCCGATTCCCATAAGGAAGCGTATATCGGGACAGCTTATACGGAGCTTCCGGAAAAAATCAGCTGCTGCGATGATCTGATCCGGCTGGTAAAGGAGAGAGCGGAGATCACCTGCGGCGGTACAGAGCGGGAACCGAAGATCCAGCGGCCGTTCACAAAAGCAGTACTCGGCATGTGCTGGAAGGTTTACAACCGGGGACTGGCAGTAGTGAAGCAGCATGCCAGAAAGCTCCGGCTTGAGGAAATCGGGCTGCGTCCGGTGCGATGGAGGCACAGACACGCAGTAAGTAATGGAGGAGAATAAGCAAGATGAGAGGAATAAGACAGTGGCTGTCTGACAATGGTGAAGTTGCAGGCATTCTGATATTTATCCTGATCGTGGTTCTGGTGGGAGGAATTTCCTACGGGATCAGCTATGCGGTAGGCGGAAAGACAGGAAGCAGTAAGTCGTCAACCGTGGCAGCTTCGGAAGAGACAGCTTCTTCGGAGGAGACTACGGCGCCGTCTACAGAAGCGCCGTCCGAGAGCACCGAGACTACGGCACCGGAAACCACCGGCCAGCCCAGTACCACAACGGCAGGCAATAACGAGAATACTGCCCTGGGTGAGACGATCAATGAATACGGCGTGTATTTTACCATTGTGGATGAGCAGGTGACTGCCAAGATCGAGACAAACCTGCGTCGTGTGCCCAGTACAGAAAAAGCGGAAGATGTGGTGACAACCATTTATAACGGAGACTGGATAAAGCGGACCGGAATCGGTCATAACGGCTGGTCCAGAGTGGAATACAACGGACAGGTGCTTTATGCGGTTACCAGCTATCTTTCCACCGACGGTTCCAGTGCATCGGAGCCGACTTACCAGGACGTCAGTGATAACGTAACGGCCAAGGAGGAGTGCTATCTGCGGAGTACCCCGGATTCTGCCAATGATGACAATGTGGTTGCAACGTTGTCAGCAGGGACCGTTGTTCCCAGAACCGGAATCGGAAGCAATGGCTGGTCAAAGTTAAATTTTAACGGAACTGAGGTATATGCGGTTACAAGCCTGCTGGAAGTGCAGCAGTAGGACAGCAGGACAGCAGAAAAAGCAGGAGTTAAAAGCAAAAAAGAAACGATATAATCATAAACCCGGATTTGGGCTTCGTGCAGACAGAAGCCCGATCCGGGTTTTGTGCAGTGTCAGTGAACAAAAACACCCCCTGCAGGCTTATGCCTGACAGGGGGCTTCTGTTTTAAATAAAATTTCGTTGTGCAATTAAGCCTTGGGGCCTGCTGCTACGAGTGCCTTGCCAGCTTCATTGCCTTCGTACTTCGCGAAGTTCTTAACGAATCTGCCAGCCAGATCCTTAGCCTTAGCATCCCATTCGGAAGCATCTGCATAGGTATCGCGAGGATCCAGGATTGCGGGATCAACGCCGGGCAGCTCTGTGGGTACTTCGAAATTGAAGTAAGGGATTTTCTTGGTAGGAGCGTTCTTGATGTCACCGTTTAAGATTGCATCGATGATACCACGGGTATCCTTGATGGAAATTCTCTTGCCGGTTCCGTTCCAGCCGGTGTTTACAAGGTAAGCCTTTGCACCGCTCTTTTCCATCTTCTTAACGAGCTCCTCTGCATACTTTGTAGGATGCAGCTCCAGGAATGCCTGGCCGAAGCAGGCGGAGAAGGTAGGAGTAGGCTCTGTGATTCCGCGCTCTGTACCTGCAAGCTTTGCTGTGAAGCCGGACAGGAAGTAGTACTGAGTCTGCTCAGGAGTTAATACAGATACGGGAGGAAGTACGCCGAACGCATCTGCGGACAGGAAGATTACATTCTTAGCTGCCGGTGCGGAAGAGATCGGGCGGACAATGTTCTCGATATGATTGATCGGGTAGGAAACACGGGTATTCTCGGTTACGCTCTTATCAGCGAAATCGATCTTGCCGTTGTCATCCAGAGTAACGTTCTCAAGCAGAGCGTCACGTCTGATCGCGTTATAGATATCGGGCTCGGATTCCTTGTCCAGGTTGATAACCTTTGCATAGCAGCCGCCCTCGAAGTTGAATACACCGTTGTCGTCCCAGCCGTGCTCATCATCACCGATCAGCAGACGCTTGGGATCTGTGGAGAGGGTAGTCTTGCCTGTACCGGAAAGACCGAAGAAGATAGCGGTATTCTCACCGTTCTTATCGGTGTTTGCGGAGCAGTGCATGGAAGCGATTCCCTTTAAAGGCAGGTAGTAGTTCATCATGGAGAACATACCCTTCTTCATCTCGCCGCCGTACCATGTGTTTACGATAACCTGCTCACGGCTTGTGATGTTGAACATAACAGCGGTCTCAGAGTTAAGACCAAGCTCCTTGTAGTTCTCAACCTTAGCCTTGGAAGCATTGTATACAACGAAATCAGGCTCGAAGTTCTCAAGCTCTTCCGCAGTGGGCTTGATGAACATGTTGGTTACGAAATGTGCCTGCCAAGCTACTTCTACGATGAAACGGATTGCCATACGGGTATCCTTGTTTGCACCGCAGAATGCGTCAACAACGAACAGTCTCTTGTTGGAAAGCTCCTTCTGAGCCAGTTCCTTAACAGCCTTCCATGCCTCCTCGGAAGCGGGGTGGTTGTCATTCTTGTATTCATCGGAGGTCCACCATACGGTATCCTTGGAGTTTTCATCCATTACGATGAACTTATCTTTAGGAGAGCGGCCGGTGTAGATACCTGTCATTACATCGACAGCGCCGAGCTCGCTGACTCTGCCCTTTTCATAGCCTTCCAGGCTGGGCTTTGTTTCTTCTTCGAATAACAGATCGTAAGAAGGGTTGTACACGATTTCCGTTGTACCGGTGATGCCATACTTGGTCAAATCAATTTTTGCCATCTTACATTTACCTCTTTCTTTTGATGTGATCTAACTGTCTGCCGGAGCAGGAGTTACCTTGTCTTATGAGGAAGATCCCTTGTCCTCCACTTTAATTATACATATTTAGCTGATAAAATCAATAAAAAAACCATGACATTTTTGAAAAATTGTCAAAGAAAAGACAAGAGATGGGTAAGAAGGAGAAGCCTTGCTTTTTCGAAGGGGGTGCGATACTATCTTTAATAAGAAAAAGCAGGACACAAGAATCAGAGTGAGGAAACGTTTATGAAAATATTCCATCTGTCCGATCTGCATATCGGACTGCGGCTTTACAATCGGGATCTGAAGGAGGATCAGGAAGCGGTTTTTAAGGAGATCGCGGACTATGCGGCGGAGGAACAGCCGGACGCCATCGTTATTGCGGGGGATCTTTATGACCGGGCTGTGCCGTCGGCGGAGGCGGTCGAGGTGTTTGACCGGTTTGTGGAGTGCCTGACTGCGGCTGCACCGGGGACGGTGCTGATGATGATCAGCGGGAATCATGACAGCGGCCCGCGGATCAACTGTTTCCGGGGGATCCTTGCCCGCCAGAATCTTTATATGGTCGGAATGCCGCCGAAAAGGCCGGAGGATCGGATCCAGCAGGTGACGCTGTTTGATGAGCATGGGCCGGTTCATGTGTATCTTCTGCCCTTTGTCCGCCCGTCCATGGTACGGGAGACTCTGGGCGCAGCGCCGGAGGAGCCTCTGTCCTATGAGGAAGCACTGAGGCGGCTGCTTGCGCGGGAGGAGATCTGTACGGAGGAACGGAATGTGCTGGTGAGCCATCAGTTTTATCTGCCGGACGGAACGGACGCCGATACGGTGGAACGTATGGATTCGGAGATCCGCACCATCGGAAACATTGACCGGGTTTCGTCATCGGTACTGGAGCCCTTTGACTATGCGGCCCTGGGCCATATCCATAAGCCCATGAAGGCCGGGGAAGAGCGGTTTTGTTACTGCGGAACGCCGCTTCCTGTTTCAGTGAGTGAGGCTGGCCAGAAAAAAGGGATCGTGGTGGTGGAGCTGGGAGAAAAGGGAAAGGTGAAAACCAGGGTGCTTCCGCTGCATCCGTTAAGACAGGTCCGTATTATCCGGGGTGCTCTGGAGGAGGTTCTTTCCCAGGCGTGCGGCGATTATGTGAGCATCCTGCTGACAGATAAGGAGGATCTTAATGTGCTGGACATGCAGGACAGGCTCCGGGCAGCATTTCCGAGACTTCTGGAGATCCGCCGGGAGACGGTACGCCGGGCGGATTATCAGGCTCTTCCGGCACCGGTGAAGGAGCTGGATCCGTTTGCACTGTGCTGCGCCTTTTTAAAGGAGGCCGATCCGGAGGAGCAGGAGATCCTGCGTGATGTGATCAATGCGGCAGGGGGAGGTGCGGTATGAGACCATTAAAGCTGACCATGGAGGCCTTTGGATCCTACGGGGAAAAAACGGTGATCGATTTTCGAAAGCCAAGCCAGAAGCTGTTTCTGATCACCGGTGATACCGGAGCGGGAAAAACGACGGTTTTTGATGCGATCGTCTTTGCTCTTTACGGAGAAGCCGGTTCAGAGCGGAACAAAAAGAAGGGCGTGGAGCTTCAGAGCCAATTCACAGGCTATGAAACAGAGCCTTATGTGGAGCTGGTCTTTTCGGACGGGCAGGGAGTGGAGGCGCCGGTCTATACCGTGCGGCGGATTCCGCGTCATGTCCGGCCTTTAAAGCGCGGAAGCGGGACGAAGGAGGAGCATGAGCAGGTAAGCCTCCGTATGCCGGACGGAACGGAATATCCCCAGAAGGAGACTGACAAAAAGCTGGAGGAGCTGGTGGGAATCACGAAAAGCCAGTTTATGCAGGTGGCCATGATCGCCCAGGGAGAGTTTATGGAGCTTCTGCGGGCAGGGGCGGAGAGTAAGAAGGCCATCTTCCGCCGTCTGTTTCATACGGAGCTGTATCAGCGGATCACAGAGGAGCTGCAGCAGCGGAAAAAGAAGCAGGAGCGGGAAATGGAAACGCTGCGGACAGAGTGCCGGACAGAGGCCGGACATGCCGAGGTTCCGGAGCAGTATGAGCGTGCCGGGGAGCTGAACGAGCGGAAACAGAGGCTTCTGGCGGCAGAACGGCTGACTTCGGCAGACCTGAAGGGCTTTCTGGAGGAGCTGGAAGAACTGCTTCTCTGGCTGGAAGCAGAATATAAAAAAGCGGAGCATGATGCGGCAAAGGCAGGAGAGCGGAGGGATCAGGCCATAAAAGCCTGCCAGGAGGCAGAAGCACTTTCCAAAGCCTTTGAGCAGCTTGAGCAGGCAGAGCACAGGCTGGAAGAGCTGGAGCAGAAAAAGACAGCAATGGACGGGCAGAGAAGGCTGGGAGAAGCGCTGGAGCGGGCGTTTATCATCGAAAAAGAATGGACGATCTGGCAGAAAGCGGAAAACCAGAAAACCCGGATCCAGGAGAAGCTGGTACAGGGAAATGAGGAACTGCCGGCGCTGGAGGCGCAGGCGGCTCAGACGAAGGAGCAGGAAGCGGAAGCGGAGGCCTGTTATAAAAAAGCAATTCAGAAAGAAGAGAATGTATGCCGGGCTGTGGAAGCAGCATGTAAGGCGTTTGAAGCACAGGAAGCGGCAAGAAGGGAAATCCTGGCGTGCAAAGAGAAGCTGGAGGAGATAAACGGACAGAGAAAGAATAAACAGACAGAAAAGGAAAATCTGGCAAAACGGCTGGAGGAAGTGAATGCAGAGCTGGAGCAGCTTTCCGGAGCCGGGGAACGGTTCCGCAGTCTGGCGGAGCAGAAAAAACGACTGGAGGAGCTGGAACGGCTGTTATGGGAGTGGGAACAGGCAGAAGGTGAGCTGTCCGGGGCGGAGGCGGCCTTCCGTAGCGCACAGGAACAGTATCAGGCTATGAGCCGGAGCTGGTCGGAGCTCCAGGCGGAAGAGACGGACATGAGCCGCCGGTTTTATGATGCTCAGGCGGGAATCCTGGCGAGAGAAGAACTGAAGCCGGGAAAGCCCTGTCCTGTCTGCGGATCCCTGGAGCATCCCATGCCCCATGTGTTAAAGCCGGAGGAGGAAACATTAAGCCGGGAAACGCTGGAGGCTGTGAGAAAGAAACTGGTTCAGGCTGCCAGGAAAAGGGAATCGGCATCCAAAACAGCAGGAGCCGCCGGTTCCGAAGTGAATGAAAAACAGGCAGCGGCAGAGCAGGCAAGAAAGCGGTTTCTGAGAAATCTGGAATCGCCGGAAGAAAAGGAAGCCGTCGGAACAATGTCGGAAGAATGCGAAGAGGACTTTGTGAGGGGAGGAAAGTCTGCACCGGAAAACGGAAGAATTGTGCTGGACAGGGAAACGCTGCGTTACCAGGAAGAATGGAAACGCCGTCGTGGGGAAGCAGCTCTGGAACAGACGAGAAAAGAAGAAAAACAGAGGCTGGAACAGAAACAGGAAGCTCTGGCGGCGGAGCTGGAAATGCTTCGGAACCGGGAACAGAGTGAAAAGGAGGCGCTGGCACGGGCAAGAACCAGAGAAGAAGCGGCAGCTGCGCCGGCAGAGTATGATACAAAGGCGCTTGCTCAGGCAGCACGGGCTCAGGTGATAAAAGAGCGAAAGGAAGCAGAGCAGGAAGAAAACCGGAAAAAACAGGCGGCTGCTCAGGCAGCAGAGCTGGTTTCCGCACGGAAAGAAGCGGTCCGTCAGTGGAAGGAGCAGCTTCCGGGGCTTATCAAGGATGCAGAAAACGCAAGGGCTGAATATCAGGCGAGGGCGTGCGAATATCAGGACTGGAAAGCGGAAGCAGCATCAAAAGCGGAAGCAGCATCAAAAGCAGAAGCAGCATCAAAACCGGAAGCGGCATTAAAAGCGGAAACAGCATTAAAAGCGGAAGTAGCATTAAAACCGGAATGGAAGCGCCTGACTGAGCAGTATGATCCTGCAATGCCGGAGAAAATCCGCCGGGAAACGGAAGCATACCAGAGGCTTTTGAGTAGTGCCCTGGGAAGCAGACAGACATCGGAAAGGCTGATTGCCGGGAGGGAGAGGCCGGATCGGGAAGCACTCCGGAAAGCGCAGAAAGAAGCGGAAGCAGAGTATCGAAGCGCACAGGAGCGCAGTCAGGAGCTGAAAAACTGCCTTCGGGCTGACCGGAGTACCATGAAAGCCCTTCGGCCAAAGCAGAAGGTCCAGGCGGCAAAGCTGGAGCATCAGGGAAAGCTGGAGGGACTTTACCAGCTGTTTGCCGGGAAAGTCACCGGCTCCCGTATGGATCTGGAAACCTATGTCCAGCGGTATTATCTGGAACGGATCCTGACGGCAGCAAACAGGAGATTTCTGGAAATGTCCGCCGGCCAGTTTGAGCTGCGGCTGGTGGATCTGGAAAATGCCGGGGACGGAAGAAACCGCGGTCTGGATCTTATGGTCTATTCCTATGTGACCGGAAAGACACGGGAGGTACGGACCTTGTCCGGCGGGGAATCCTTCCTGGCGGCATTGTCTCTGGCGCTCGGCATGGCAGATCAGATCCAGCAGAGCCAGGCAGCCATCAATCTGGATATGATGTTCATTGACGAGGGCTTTGGATCTCTGGACGATCATGCCAGAGAGCAGGCCGTCCGTGTCCTTCAGGAAATGTCCGGAGGCTCCCGCCTTATCGGGATCATTTCCCATGTGACTGAGCTGAAACAGGAGATCGAGGATCAGCTGATCGTGACAAGAGATGAAACCGGAAGCCATGTCCGGTGGCAGATCAGTTAGGAAGCTGCTTTGTGCCGGAGGAGCGTGATGCCGGGGATTTCAGAACCGGCGATTTCCACCGCTGTAACGCCAAAGTATCAGATGGGGAAGAAGGCGGCGGAGTTTTTGTATGAGAGAATGAACGGATATGACGGCCCTTCCAGGCATGAGGTATTAAGGGCACAGCTCGCAATCCGAAATTCAACACTGAAAACGGCGGCGAAGACTTTGGACGCAATTGTCCTGGATGATCGAAATACGATCTATAAGTAAACCGAATATTTGAACAAGGAAAGTCCTGTTCGCCTTACGGGCGACTTCCATCGGAGTCGCGTGAGGCGGAGGGACTTTTGTTCTCTTTCTGAAATTTTTTCTACGATCCTATTGAAAAACCGCCCTTTCTTCCTATATAATAGTCAGCAGAATCGGCCCTCGGGCATAAGAAACAGAGAAAGGGACAGGGAGCCATGAAGTTACTGGAAGAGCGTATCAGAAAAGATGGAATTGTAAAAGAAGGAAATGTATTAAAGGTAGATTCGTTTCTGAATCACCAGATGGATATAGAGCTGTTTAATCAGATGGGAGAAGAATGGGCGAGACTGTTTGCAGACTGTCCCGTGACCAAGATCCTGACAGTGGAAGCATCGGGAATCGGAATCGCCTGCGTGGCGGCCCAGCATTTTCATGTGCCGGTGGTCTTTGCGAAGAAAGCGAAGTCTCTGAACATTGACGGTGAAGTGTATGCCACAAAGATCCAGTCCTTTACCCACAAGCGGGTCTATGATGTGATCGTGTCCAGGAAGTTCCTCGGACCGGAGGACCATGTGCTGATCCTGGATGATTTCCTGGCCAACGGCTGTGCACTGGAGGGACTTCTGGAGCTGGTGGAAGCGGCGGGAGCCAGCGTGGCAGGAATCGGAATCGCTGTGGAAAAAGGCTTCCAGGGCGGCGGTGACCGGCTTCGTGAAAAGGGCCTCCGGCTGGAATCCCTTGCCATTGTGGAGCGTATGGATCCGACAACAGGCGAGATTGTATTTCGTTAAGAGAGGAGTAAGGGAAGGAGGAAGCCGGAGAGAAACCATATGAAAAACAATGCAGCAGAATACGAAGTAAAATTAACAAGGGAGCAGGCAGATGACGAACTGTCGGTCCTGCGGAGAATGTTTAAAGAGGTCAGTCTCGTGGATGCGTCCTCCTTTCAGGAGCTGGATGAGGCCAGTCTTGCGGCACAGGTGCTGCGGGAGAAGTGCCAGAAAACGAGGCTGGAATATGTGGGATCGGAGCTTTACGAGACGGTGGTACGGTATGTGGAAATCGATGATGTGCCACATATTCTGAAATTTTCGCTGACAGTGGAGGGTGACCTGCTTCAGACGAAAAAAACGGAGAGCAACGAAGAAAACGCAGGAAATATTTACAGCACCCTTTATACAGATGCACTGACCGGAGCTTATAACCGCCGGTATTATGAGGACAGGATAAAGCGTCTGCCGGTGACCGGCGGTGTTGCCATGATCGATCTGGACGATTTTAAGCTGGTGAATGATATCTATGGACACGATGCGGGTGATATGATTCTGGCGGCTACGGCGGCCATCATCAGGCGGCGGATTCGCCGGGACGATGCGCTGATCCGGTTCGGCGGTGATGAATTTATTCTGGTTATGCCGGGAATTTCCGATGAAATGTTTGACAGAAAGCTGGATGAGATCTGCAAGCGGCTTTATCAGGAAAAACTGCCGGAGAGCATGGAATTCCAGATTTCTGTGAGTATGGGCGGGCTGGTCGTGAAGGAACAGACCGTGGAACTGGCAGTGCTGCAGGCCGACAAGCTCATGTATCAGGCAAAGGTGAAGAAAAATATGATCGTGACGGAGTGGCGCCGCTACCAGGCAGAGAGCATGGAGCTCCAGGAAGAAAATCTTGGGGAAGAGCGGCCGCTGATCCTCATTGTGGATGATTCTCTGATCAACCGCACAATCTTAAAAGAAATGCTCCAGGACAATTATGATATTCTGGAGGCGGGAGACGGAGCGGAAGGGCTGGGGGCTTTAAGCCGCTATGGAAAGAGTATTGCCCTGGTGCTCCTGGACATCATGATGCCGGTGATGGACGGGTTTGGCGTGCTGGAAAAGATGCAGGAGCAGGGATGGATCAATGATATTCCGGTCATTATGATCTCCAGCGAGGATTCTGCTGATCTGATCAGCCGTGCTTATGCGATGGGCGTTTCCGATTATATCAGCCGTCCCTTTGACGCCAGCGTGGTCTACAAGCGGGTCTATAATACCATTAAGCTTTATGCCAAGCAGCGCCGTCTGGTCAATATTCTGACAGAGCAGGTACGGGAGAAAGAGGAAAGCCGGAAGATCATGGTGGGCATTTTAAGCGAGATCGTTGAGTTCCGGAACGGTGAGAGCGGACTTCATGTTCAGCATATCAATGTGCTGACGGAGATGCTTCTGGAGCGGCTGACAAAGCTCACCGACCGTTACAGCTTAACCCGGGCAGAACGGGATCAGATCGTTATGGCCTCATCCCTTCATGATATCGGGAAAATCGGGATTGATGAAAAAATTCTCAATAAGCCGGGAAGGCTGACGGCTGAGGAGACTGAGGTCATGAAGCAGCATACCCTCATCGGTGCCGGAATCCTGAAACGGCTGAAGCCTTATCAGGAGGAGCCGTTAGTCAAGACGGCGTATCAGATCTGCCGCTGGCATCATGAACGGTATGACGGGCAGGGCTATCCGGACGGACGAAAGGGAGAGGAAATTCCCATTTCGGCACAGGTGGTTTCCCTGGCGGATGCGTATGATGCGCTGGTGAGTGAGCGGGTATATAAAAAGGCTTTCAGTCATGAGAAAGCCCTGGAAATGATCCTGAACGGGGAGTGTGGAGCCTATAATCCGATCCTTCTGCAGTGCCTGAAGGATATTCACGGAGACATCCGCAGTACCGTCTATGAAGTACATCATTCGGAAGCAGCGGAAGACGAGAGCATGCCGGAGAACTTTGGTGGACATCTGAGCGGAAGTGTGTTAAGATAGCGCCTTTGACAGTGATATTTAGAGAAACACCGCAGAAAGGCTTATTCTACATAGCTTTTCCGGCGGTGCTTTTTGTTTTATAATATAGTTTTTTGAAAACTAAAGAAGTTTGAGAGAACAATAACGATTAACCAACAGCCTCTTTTCTTTTACCTCATATCCCCATATTGTCTACTATATCTAATCCATCTAAAATTCAGCCCACGATGCAGGCGTCTGCGGTTCTCTCTGAGGAGAAGCAGGCCGGAAGAACATCTGTGGGCTGATCAGTTCCTGTTAATCGAGGCGGTACCTCAGTGCTTATTTTGCCAGTACTGCCTTGTGGAATACTTTCTTTCCCTTTCGGATCTTGACACCGGCTTCCAGAGCAGTCTTTGTAACCTTGGTGTCGAGGGCTGCCTTTTCGTCATCAATGGTGACGCCGCCCTGCTGAACGAGACGTCTTGCCTCGCTTCTGGTGGGAGCCAGCTTGCAGGCCATCATCAGATCCAGGATTCCGATGGCATCCTCGGTGAGCTGATCCCCGGAGATCTCCGTGGTAGGCATATCGGAATCATCGCCGCCGCCCATGAACAGTGCGTGGGATGCGGTCTTGGCCTTGTCGGCTTCCTCTTTGCCGTGAACCAGACAGGTCAGCTCGTAAGCCAGAATCTCTTTTGCTGTATTCAACTGACTGCCCTCCCAGCTGTCCATCTTGTCGATCTCTTCCAGAGGCAGGAAGGTGAGCATACGGATGCACTTTAAGACGTCGGCATCGCCGATGTTGCGCCAGTACTGGAAGAACTCGAAGGGAGAGGTCTTATTGGGATCCAGCCATACGGCGCCCTTGGCGGTTTTGCCCATCTTTTTGCCTTCGGAATTCATTAAGAGGGTGATGGTCATGGCATAAGCGTCATCTCCCAGCTTCCGGCGGATCAGCTCGGTGCCGGCCAGCATGTTGGACCACTGGTCATTGCCGCCGAACTGCATGTTGCAGCCGTAGTTCTGATGCAGGTAGTAAAAGTCGTAAGCCTGCATGATCATGTAGTTGAACTCCAGAAAGCTTAAGCCCTTTTCCATTCTCTGCTTGTAGCACTCGGCGCGGAGCATGTTGTTGACGGAGAAGCAGGCGCCCACATCGCGGAGCAGATCCACATAGTTCAGCTTCAGAAGCCAGTCGGCGTTGTTGACCATGATGGCCTTGTCTTCGCCGAATTCAATGAAACGCTCCATCTGTTTTTTGAAGCAGTCGCAGTTGTGGTCGATGGTTTCCTTTGTCATCATGGAACGCATATCGGTACGGCCGGAAGGGTCACCTACATGGCCGGTGCCGCCGCCGATGAGGACGATGGGCTTGTTGCCTGCCATCTGGAGACGCTTCATGAGACAGAGTGCCATGAAATGTCCCACATGGAGAGAGTCTGCGGTGGGATCAAAGCCAATGTAGAAACGGGCATTTCCCTTGTTGATCAGTTCCCGGATCTCCGGTTCGTCTGTGACCTGGGCAATGAGGCCGCGGGCCTGTAATTCTTCATAGATCTGCATAATGATAATCCTTTCTCAGAAAACATAGTGAAATAAAAATACCCTCTGTCCCATGGACAGAGGGCAAAAGTTTCGCGGTACCACCTCTTTTTGAACTGCCTTCGCAGACAGCTCCTCATCGGGAACTTTTATCCGGATCGGACAAGCATTCCTCTGCGCAGTAACGGGCGCATCCGGTCAGCCTTACTGAGATTCCTGTTGGGGCGGACAGCTCCGAGATGTATTCAGAACGGAACCGCCTGTACCCTTTCACCGACCGGGAACTCTCTGGAAAGCGGGGAAACCGTCTTACTTCTTCTCATCACAGCGTTTTGTTATAACACTAACTGGATTATAACAGAAAAAATAAAAAAAGCAAGGGGAAAATGATAAAAAAGAAAGCAGGTAAAATACCAGACAAAATGCCCCGGTCCGGAAAAGAGACCAGGGCATGGAGGATACGGAGAAATTAATGGGCTTCGCTGTATTCCAGGGCTGCAGCCACGAATCCGCGGAACAGCGGATGGGGACGGTTGGGACGGGACTTGAATTCCGGGTGTGCCTGGGTGGCAATGAACCAGGGATGGCTCTTTAGCTCGATCATCTCAACGATCCGTCCGTCAGGGGAGATGCCGGAGAGAGTCAGGCCCTTTTCCACCATGACTTTACGGAAGTCGTTGTTGACCTCGTAGCGGTGACGGTGGCGCTCATGGATCAGTTCGGTACCATAAAGCTCATAGGCCTTTGTGGTCTTGTCCAGAACGCAGGGGTAGGAGCCGAGCCGCAGGGTTCCGCCGATGTCCTCGACACCGTTCTGATCGGGCATCAGATGGATCACGGGGTGCGCCGTCTGAGGATCCAGCTCTACGCTGTGTGCATCGCCGTAGCCGACCACATCACGGGCAAATTCCACGATGGCAAGCTGCATGCCGAGGCAGAGTCCCAGGAACGGAATGTTGTTTTCACGGGCATATTTGATGGCCTGGATCTTTCCTTCGATGCCGCGGCTGCCGAATCCGCCGGGAACGAGGATTCCGGATACATCACCCAGAAGCTCTGACACGTTGGATTCATTGACTTCTTCGGAATTGACCCATTTGATGGTCACATCGGCACGGTTGGCAACGCCGCCGTGATGAAGGGCCTCAACAACGCTGATATAAGCATCATGAAGCTGGATATATTTTCCGACAAGAGCCACAGTGACCTTCTTCTTCGGATGCTTCCAGGCATCGATCATGGCCTTCCATTCGGACAGATCCGGCTCCGGGCAGTCCAGCTTCAGGCACTGACAGGCAACCTCGGCCAGATGCTCCTGTTCCATAGCGAGGGGCGCTTCATATAAAATATCCACATCAAGGTTCTGAAGTACATGGCTGGCGGGAACGTTACAGAACAGCGCGATCTTGGAGCGGAGCTGCTGGTCCAGGGGATATTCGGAACGGCAGACGATGATATCGGGCTGGATGCCGATCCCCTGGAGCTCCTTGACACTTGCTTGGGTGGGCTTTGTTTTCAGCTCGCCGGAAGCCTTTAAGTAGGGAATCAGAGTGACATGGATCAGAATGGCATTTTCATGACCGACATCATGCTGGAACTGACGGATCGCCTCCAGAAACGGCTGGCTTTCGATGTCACCGACGGTACCGCCTACCTCAATGATGGCGATTTCCGTGTCCTTGGTGGTGTAGTTCCGGTGAAACCGGTCTTTGATCTCATTTGTGATATGGGGGATAACCTGTACTGTTCCTCCGCCGAAATCTCCGCGGCGTTCTTTGGACAGAACCGACCAGTAGATCTTGCCGGTGGTCACGTTGGAATTCTTTGTGAGACTTTCGTCGATGAAGCGCTCGTAATGGCCGAGATCCAGATCGGTCTCCGCACCGTCATCGGTGACAAATACCTCGCCATGCTGGATCGGGTTCATGGTTCCGGGGTCGATGTTGATATAAGGGTCAAACTTCTGCATGGTGACGTTGTAGCCCCTGGCCTTTAACAGACGTCCCAGAGAGGCCGCCGTGATTCCTTTGCCAAGGCCGGATACCACGCCGCCGGTAACGAACACATACTTTACAGGCATACTTATCCTCCTTTTTTCATAGTGAAGCGGTATGTTGAAAAAAATAACTAAGACATTATACAACTATGGAAACAAGAATACCAGAGTTTTTTTGTGATTTTTTTGAGTTCAGAAGAAATTTTGACGAATATGAGATGGAACAAAAAGAGAAAATGTCGTTCAGTTTATAAATCGTTAAGAAATGTGAACAATTTTTCACGGAGGGATATATTGATTTCTTTTTGAAATGCTTTATAATGGTAAAGACAGCCGTTTTCGAAGAGGTCTGCCGGTATGCGGCGGATGTACAGTGGAAAACGGATGAAGAGATGAGATAAAGGAGAAAAGTATGAATAATCCCAACCAGAACCGGAACCAGAAGGGGAACGGGAATGGAAACAAGCCGGGAAAGAACAACCAGATGATTCTGCTTCTGGTGATCGCAGCGGTGGTCACGCTGCTTTGTGTTTCCATAATGAGCAGCTTCCTGTCCGATGGAACCAGGACAGAGGTGGCATACAGTGATTTTATTCAGATGGTAAAGGACGGGAAGGTAGAGTCTGTCGTGATCAGGGAGGATGAGATCCAGATCACACCGAAAAACGGATATTCCGTGAAGAGTACCGAAGACTCGCCGTTCTATTATCTTCAGACAGAGTCTTATTATACTGTAAAGGTGGAGGACCCGGATCTGACACAGATACTCCTGGATAATGGAGTGGAGGTAAAAGGAAAGAAGCCCAGTGCCAATTCAACGCTCCTGGATATTCTTTTGGTCTATGTGCTTCCCATCGCCCTTGTATGGGTATTCCTGATGTTTATTATGAAGCGCTCCGGCGGGGGCGGCGTTATGGGCGTCGGAAAGAGCAACGCCAAGCTGTATGATGTCCAGAGGGAGACCGGTGTTTCCTTTAAGGATGTGGCCGGAGAGGATGAGGCAAAGGAATCTCTCCAGGAGATCGTGGATTTCCTTCATAATCCCGGACGGTATTCGACCATCGGTGCGAAGCTTCCCAAGGGAGCGCTTCTGGTGGGCCCGCCGGGAACCGGAAAGACTCTGCTGGCAAAGGCAGTTGCCGGTGAAGCAAAGGTACCGTTTTTCTCCCTGTCGGGATCGGATTTTGTGGAGATGTTCGTCGGTGTCGGTGCGTCCCGTGTCCGTGACCTGTTTAAAAAGGCGCAGGAAAATGCCCCCTGTATCGTATTCATTGATGAGATCGATGCCATCGGTAAGAGCCGGGATTCCCGTTACGGCGGCGGAAACGATGAGCGGGAACAGACCCTGAACCAGCTCCTTTCGGAGATGGATGGCTTTGACTCCAACAAGGGGGTGTTTATTCTGGCGGCAACGAACCGGCCTGAGATCCTGGATAAGGCGCTGCTTCGTCCGGGACGACTGGACCGCCGGATTATTGTGGATAAGCCGGATCTCAAGGGCCGTGTCAATATCCTGAAGGTTCATTCAAAGGATGTGCTGATGGACGATTCGGTGGATCTGGAGGCCATTGCCCTGGCAACCTCAGGCGCTGTCGGTTCGGATCTGGCGAACATGATCAATGAGGCGGCCATCAATGCGGTAAAGCATAAGCGTCATGTAGTCAGCCAGGCGGATCTGTTTGAGGCCGTGGAGGTCGTTCTGGTCGGCAAGGAGAAGAAAGACCGGATCATGAGCGAGAAGGAACGCCGGATCGTGTCCTACCATGAGGTGGGCCATGCGCTGATCAGTGCGCTCCAGAAGGATTCGGAGCCGGTACAGAAGATCACCATCGTGCCCAGAACCATGGGCGCTCTTGGCTATGTCATGAATGTGCCGGAGGAAGAGAAGTATTTAAATACCGAAGCGGAGCTTCGTGCAATGCTGGTGCAGTTCCTTGGCGGCCGTGCGGCGGAGGAGCTGGTCTTTGATACCGTGACTACCGGTGCGTCTAATGATATTGAGCGGGCAACCCAGGTGGCGAGAGCCATGGTGACCCAGTACGGCATGTCGAAGAAGTTTGGTCTTATGGGCCTGGAATCCATCGAGAATAAATATCTGGACGGAAGAGCCGTACTCAACTGTTCCGATGTGACAGCGGCGGATATCGACGGAGAAGTAAAGGAAATGCTGGACGAGGCTCATAAGGAGGCACTTCGCCTGTTATCTGAGAACCGGGAGGCTCTGGATCAAATCGCAGCGTTCTTAATTAAGAAAGAGACTATCACCGGAGCTGAGTTTATGAAGATCTTCCATGAGATCAAGAATGGACAGAAGGCAGACGGCGAGGCAGAGAACGCAGAGGACGCCGGTGCGGAAGCACAGGACAGCCAGCCGGCCGAAGGAAGACAGAGCGAGTCTGCTCCCTCAGAAAACAGTGATGCGGAAGTATCGAGCTGTGAGACGGAAAGCAGAGGAGCTGAACCAACAGAAGTAAAGTAACAGGACAGAAACGATCACAGAGAAGCAGCCTCTCCGCTGATACCAGAATGGTGGACCGGCGTTGGAAAGGGCGGTGCCGGGTGCGCCGCCTTTTATGACATATCAGGAGCATTCTATGGCATTTAATATAGAAGAGGAATTGAAAAAGCTTCCGGGAAAACCCGGTGTGTATCTCATGCACGATGAAAAGGATGAGATTATCTATGTGGGAAAGGCCATCAGCCTGAAAAACCGGGTGCGCCAGTATTTTCAGAGCAGCCGGAACAAGACGGCAAAGATCAACCAGATGGTATCGCGGATCGCCCGGTTTGAATATATTGTAACGGATTCAGAGCTGGAAGCGCTTGTACTGGAATGTAATCTGATCAAGGAGCATCAGCCACGTTATAATACCATGCTGAAGGATGACAAAACCTATCCTTATATCAAGGTGACGGTGGGAGAAGCCTTTCCGCGGGTACTGTTTTCCAGAGATATGAAAAAGGACAAATCCCGGTATTTCGGCCCTTACACCAGTGCGGGTGCGGTGAAGGACAGCATCGGGTTGATCCATAAGCTCTATAAGATTCGAACATGCAGACGGCGCCTGCCGGAGGATATCGGAAAGGGGCGTCCCTGCCTTAACTACCATATCCATCAGTGTGATGCTCCCTGTCAGGGTTATATCAGCGAGGCAGACTATAAAAAATCCATCGATCAGGTACTGGATTTCCTGGGAGGCCACTATGAAACCATTCTGGACCGGCTGGAAAACCAGATGAATGAAGCGGCAGAGCAGATGGATTTTGAGACAGCGGCAGGCGTGCGGGATCTGCTGTTCAGTGTCCGGAAGATCGCTCAGAGCCAGAAGATCACGGAGGATTCCAACGAGGATCGGGATATCATTGCGTATGCAGTCGACGGCACAGATGCGGTGGTTCAGATCTTTTTTATGCGGGAAGGAAAGCTCATCGGACGGGACAATTTCCATCTGACGCTGGGGCAGGGAGACGGCCCGGCGCAGCTTATGAGTCAGTTTATCAAGCAGTTTTATGCGGGAACGCCGTTTATTCCGGGAATGCTTCTTCTTCAGCATGAAGTGGAGGAGGGGGAACAGGAGCTCTTGGAGCGGTGGCTGACAGGCAAGCGTGGCCAGAAGGTGGTGATCCGTGTTCCGCAGAAGGGCGAAAAAGCCCGTTTAATGGAAATGGCGGAAAAAAATGCCACTATTATTTTGCGGCAGGACCGGGAAAAAATAAAACGAGAGGAGAAACGAACCATCGGTGCGGTCAAAGAGCTGGAAGAGCTTCTGGGACTTTCCGGTCTGGTGCGGATGGAGGCCTTTGATATTTCCAATATCAGCGGGTTTCAATCGGTCGGATCCATGGTAGTCTATGAGTACGGACAGCCCAAACGGGCCGATTACCGGAAATTCCGGATTAAGACTGTGGAGGGGCCAAATGACTATGCGTCCATGGAGGAGGTACTGACCAGAAGATTTACGCATGGAAAGGAAGCCAGACTGGGACAGCGGGAAGGCCGGGGCTTCGATCGGTTTCCGGACATACTGATGATGGACGGCGGAAGGGGACAGGTGTCTGTGGCCGAGGAGGTGCTTTCCCGGCTGGGACTGTCTATTCCGGTCTGCGGCATGGTGAAGGATGATAATCACCGGACAAGGGGGCTTTATTTCCATGGGGAGGAGCTGCCCATCGACCGGCACAGCGAGGGCTTCCGTCTGATCACCAGGATTCAGGATGAGGCCCATCGGTTTGCCATTGAGTATCACCGGAGCCTGCGTGGAAAGGATCAGGTACATTCGGTTCTGGAGGATATTCCCGGTGTGGGACCGGCCAGGAGAAAGGCTCTTATGAGAAGCTACGGGACCATGGAACGACTGAAGGAGGCCACGGAGGAGGAACTAGCGGGAATCCCGGAAATGAACCGGGCTTCGGCACGGTCGGTCTGGGAGTTTCTGCACCGGACGGCGGAAAACGCACAGGAGAATTCCTAAACAGAAGATGGGAGCAGCGGATCCGGAACAGGATTTTCGCAGAACCGCTCCGTAACAAATTGGGAAGAGCCGAATTATCTTGCGATTCCGGGGCTCCTGTGCTAGGATTAGAACAGGTAAAACCAGGCAGATTCAGGTAAAGGGAGGTATTATGCGGACAACAGCAGTGGTAAAGTTAAAAAAACTGATCGATAAAATGAAACTGGAAAATCTGACACCGGAGATTGATTATTCAAAGATCAAGATCGCCCATCCGGAGATCAACCGCCCGGCGCTTCAGCTTGCCGGATTTTTTGATCATTTCAGTAACGACAGAGTTCAGATCATCGGAAATGTGGAATATGCGTATACAGCTTCCATGTGCCAGGATGCAAAGCTTCATGTTTATGAGGAGATCTTTAAGAGGAAGATTCCCTGTATCGTATATGCACGGAATCTGATGCCCGATGAGGATGTGAAGGCTCTTGCTGTCCAGTATGGTGTACCGCTTCTGTCCACTGGAAAAACAACCTCGGATCTGATGGCAGAGGTGATACGCTGGCTGAAGGTGGAGCTGGCTCCGACCATCAGTATTCACGGCGTATTAGTCGATGTATTCGGCGAAGGCGTTCTGATCATGGGGGAGAGCGGAATCGGAAAGAGCGAGGCTGCTCTGGAGCTGATCAAGCGTGGCCATCGTCTGGTAACGGATGATGTGGTGGAGATCCGGAAGGTCAGTGATGCGACTCTTGTCGGAACGGCACCGGATATTACCCGTCACATGATCGAGCTGCGAGGGATCGGAATTTTGGATGTAAAGGCACTGTTCGGCGCAGAGAGCGTAAAGAACACCCAGAACATCGATATGGTGATCAACCTGGAGGACTGGGATAAGGATAAAGAATATGACCGCATGGGACTGGACGAACAGTATACAGAATTCCTTGGAAACAAGGTGGTCTGCCATAATATCCCCATTCGTCCTGGCCGGAACCTGGCGGTGATCGTAGAATCGGCGGCGGTCAACTACCGTCAGAAGAAGATGGGCTATAATGCGGCTCAGGAGCTTTATAACCGCGTACAGCGTAAGCTGATGCAGGGACAGGATGAGGACGATGATGAGTAAAAAAGAAGAGTTTCTGGCGCGGCTGAAGGCTGCTTCTGCCAACGTAAAAACAGAGGAACCCATGAAACGCCACACCACCTTCCAGGTGGGAGGTGCGGCAGATTATTTTGTAACGCCGGAAAACAGCAGAGAATTAAAGGCAGTCCTGGCTCTTTGCAGGAAAGAAGCCATACCGTTTTTTATCCTCGGAAACGGCAGTAATCTGCTGGTCAGCGACAGTGGCTATCGTGGGGTGATCGTTCATATCGGCCGGCCGATGGCGGAGCTTTCCATCGAGGGAACAACGATCACGGCAGGAGCCGGTGTGACTCTTGCAAGGCTGGCACAGGCGGCCATGGAAGCGGGGCTTACCGGACTGGAATTTGCGTCCGGGATTCCCGGAACGCTGGGCGGAGCACTGGTTATGAACGCGGGAGCTTATGGCGGTGAGATGGCCCAGGTGGTGAAGAATGCCTCGATCTTGACGAAAACCGGGGAGGAACGGCGCCTTTCTCTTACGGAGCTGCAGTTCGGCTATCGCACCAGTGCGATCCTGCAGGAAGGGTATCTGGCTCTTGGCGCAGAACTGAATTTACAGCCGGGAGACAAAGCTGAGATCAAAAAGACCATGGAGGAGCTGGCAGCGAAGCGCCGGGAGAAGCAGCCTCTGGAATATCCCAGCGCCGGAAGTACCTTTAAGCGGCCGGAGGGATATTTTGCCGGAAAACTCATCATGGACGCAGGACTGAGCGGATTCGCCGTGGGCGGCGCCTGTGTTTCGGAAAAACACTGCGGCTTTGTGGTCAACAGAGGCGGTGCGACGGCGGCGGATATCTGGGAATTATGCCGCCTGGTAAAAGAGATCGTAAAAGAAAAATTCGGAGTGACCCTGGAACTGGAGGTACGGCTCCTGGGGGATTTCGGTTGACAAGACAGAAGGTAAATGTTATAACTGGAAGTGTTTTGAGGTGAATGCATGTCTTTTTCATCAGAGGTAAAGGAAGAGCTGTCCCGTCATATTCCAGTGGCGAGGCATTGTCAGATCGCGGAAGCGGCGGCAATCTTCCGTATGTGCGGTCAGTCTGTCCGCACCGGATCCGGCGGGATCGGGATCAGAGCCAGGATCGAGAATCCGGCAGTTGCCAGTACATTTGCGGCGCTTCTGCGGCGTGGATTCGGAATTACGCCTGCGGTGTCGGTCCGTGGAGAGGTTCATCTGGTGGAGGTTCAGGATCCGGAGGCAGCGCTTCATGTGCTGCGGGCGATGAAACTCCTGAACGAAAAAGGAGAAGAGGATCCGAGAGAGGATTTTATCAGTGCCATGGTGGTTCAGAATTCCTGCTGTAAGCGGGCGTTTATCCGCGGTGCATTTCTTGCCGGAGGTTCCATCAGTAACCCGGAAAAGTCCTATCATCTGGAAATTGTATGCGCAGATCAGGCGAAGGCCGATCAGCTGGTGAAGCTGATGGCAGCCTTTGAGGTGGAAGCGAAAACGGTACTCCGGAAGCGCTACCATGTGGTTTATATCAAAGAAGGAAGCCAGATCGTTGATATGCTCGGGATCATGGAAGCTCATGTGGCGCTTATGAATCTGGAGAATGTCAGGATCCTGAAGGAAATGCGCGGAACAGTAAACCGAAAGGTGAATTGTGAGACAGCCAATATCAACAAAACGGTATCTGCAGCAGTGGAGCAGATTAGCGATATTCTGTATATCCGGGATCAGGTGGGCTTTGACAGGCTGCCTGCCGGACTGGAGGAAATTGCCCTTGCCCGTCTGGAACAGCCGGACGCTACGTTAAAGGAACTGGGAGATTCCCTGGATCCGCCGGTGGGAAAATCCGGTGTGAACCACAGGCTTCGGAAGCTCCGGGAGATCGCGACACAGTTAAGGGAACACGAGGAGGAAAAATTATGATTACACGGAGAATTACCATTGGTCTTCCGGCAGGCCTGGAGGCCCGCCCGGTTGCAATGTTAGTACAGGTTGCAAGCCAGTATGACAGCAGCATATATATCGAGGATGAGTCCAGAAAAGTCAATGCCAAGAGTATTATGGGAATGATGTCTCTGGGACTTGGAAATGGTGAGGCTGTTACGGTCTCCGCAGACGGCGCAGATGAAGCGAACGCCATGGAAGCCATCGAACATTATTTAAAGAGTGAGGCGTAAAGTCTGAGAGACGAAACGCAGAGAGTGAGAGGATCCTGCTTCGCAGGATCCTTTTTTCCATTTGTTATACAGAAGGAGGAACCGAAGTGGCGTTTACACATCTTCATGTCCATACGGAATACAGTCTGCTGGACGGCTCCAGTAAGATCGGGGAGCTTGTGGCGCAGGCGAAGGAGCTTGGCATGGACAGCCTGGCGATCACCGATCATGGCGTTATGTATGGCGTCGTAGATTTTTACCGGGCGGCAAAGGCTGCGGGGATCCGCCCTATCATCGGCTGCGAGATCTATGTGACAACCGGCTCCCGCTTTGAAAAGGAGGGGGCGAACTCCGAAGACCGGTATTATCATCTGGTTCTTCTTGCAGAAAATAATACGGGATATTCCAACCTGATAAAGCTGGTATCCATGGGATTTGTGGATGGCTTTTATTATAAACCACGGGTGGATTATGAGTTGCTGGAAAGGTACCATGAAGGGATCATTGCGTTAAGCGCCTGTCTGGCCGGGGAAATTCCGAAAAATCTGATCCGCGGTATGTATGAGGAAGCATGTCAGGTGGCAAGACGGCTGGAAGGAATCTTCGGGAAGGGAAATTTCTTCCTGGAGCTGCAGGATCATGGGATTCCGGAGCAGCGTCTGGTAAATCCGCAGCTTGTCCGCATGTCGCAGGAGCTGGGGATCGAGCTGGTAGCGACAAATGATATCCATTATACCTATGCGTCCGATGTAGAGGCACATGACATCCTGCTCTGTATCCAGACGGGGAAAAAGGTCAGTGATACCAACCGTATGCGCTATGAGGGGGGACAGTTTTACTGCAAATCCGAGGAAGAGATGCGCAGTCTTTTCCCTTATGCGCCGGAGGCCATTGAAAACACCCATAAGATTGCCGAACGGTGTGAGGTAGAGATCGAATTCGGGGTAACGAAGCTGCCGAAATTCGATGTACCCGATGGAAAAACCGCCTGGGATTATTTAAATGAGTTATGTCTTGCTGGGCTGGAGGAGCGTTATCCAAACGATGACGGAACCTTAAAGCGGCGGCTGAAATATGAGCTGGCAGTGATCCGCACCATGGGTTATGTGGATTATTTTCTGATCGTGTGGGATTTTATCCATTATGCCAGGGAGCATGACATTATTGTGGGACCGGGGCGTGGCTCTGCGGCGGGCAGCCTGGTTTCCTACAGTCTTGGGATCACCAGCATCGATCCCATCAGGTACAATCTGCTCTTCGAACGGTTCCTGAATCCGGAGCGTGTGTCCATGCCTGATATCGATGTGGACTTTGGCTTTGAACGGCGCCAGGAGGTCATCGATTATGTCATTGACAAATATGGGAAGGATCAGGTGGTCCAGATCGTGACCTTCGGTACGCTGGCTGCCCGCGGGGTGATTCGCGATGTGGGCCGTGTGCTGGATCTTCCCTACGCTCTCTGCGACCAGGTGGCGAAGATGGTTCCCAAGGAGTTGAATATCAGCCTGGACGAAGCACTGAAAAGTCCGGATCTCAGGGAAATATACAACACCAATGACCAGGTTCATTATTTGATCGATATGTCCCGCCGTCTGGAGGGGCTGCCGCGCCATACCTCGACGCATGCGGCAGGCGTTTTGATCTGTCAGAAGCCGGCAGTGGAGTTTGTTCCCCTGTCCCGTGCGGCAGACGGTACCATTACGACCCAGTTCCCGGCACCGACCCTGGAAGAGCTGGGGCTTCTGAAAATGGACTTTCTGGGGCTTCGTACCTTGTCGGTGATCCAGAACACAGAGCGTCTGGTAGAGAAGGAGCGTGGAATTCTTCTCGATGTGAACCATATCGATTTTGATGATAAGGCAGTGTATGATTCCCTCTGCACCGGAAAATGCGAGGGTGTGTTCCAGCTGGAAAGCTCCGGCATGAAGGCTTTTATGAAGGAACTGCAGCCTCATAATCTGGAGGATGTTATCGCCGGGATCGCCCTGTACCGTCCGGGCCCCATGGATTTCATTCCCCAGTATATCCGCGGAAAGAACCACCCGGATCAGGTAACTTATTCCTGTCCTCAGTTAAAGCCGATCCTGGAAGCCACATATGGCTGTATTGTGTATCAGGAGCAGGTTATGCAGATCGTCCGGGATCTGGCGGGGTACAGCCTGGGCCGGAGTGACCTGGTGCGCCGTGCCATGGCAAAGAAAAAAGCCTCTGTCATGGAGAAGGAACGGAAAAACTTCGTTTACGGCAATGAGGAGGAAGGCGTTCCCGGCTGTCTGGCAAACGGGGTGGATGAAGCAACGGCCAATAAGATCTTTGATGAGATGATGGATTTTGCAAACTATGCGTTCAACAAATCCCACGCGGTTTCCTATGCGGTGGTGGCCTATCAGACGGCCTACTTAAAGCATTATTATCCGGTGGAATTCATGGCGGCGCTGATGACCTCAGTGATCGACAACTCTTCTAAGGTTTCGGAATACATCATGGTCTGCCGCAGTATGGGAATTGAACTTCTGCCGCCGGACATCAATGAGGGCTATGCCGGATTTTCGGTTTCCGGAGGGGCCATCCGCTATGGGCTTTCGGCGATTAAAAGCATCGGAAAAAATGTTATCGATGCGATCGTCCGTAACCGGGAAGAATTCGGCCCCTATAAGGATCTGAAGGATTTTATCTATCGTCTGACAAACAAAGAGATCAACCGGAGAAGCCTGGAAAACTTTATCAAGTCCGGTGCGCTGGACTGCCTGCCGGGAACAAGAAAGCAGAAAATGCTGGCATCCATGGAACTGGTGGAGCAGAAAAATCAGGAAAAGAAGCTGGACATTGCCGGACAGATGAGTCTCTTTGACCTTATGGGTGAGGAGGAGCGGAAAACGTATGAGGTTGGATTCCAGGATGTGGGCGAATATAAGAAGGAAGAGCTTCTTGCCTATGAAAAAGAAGTCCTCGGAATCTATCTGAGCGGCCATCCCATGGAACAGTACCGGCAGATCTGGGAAAAAAATGCCACAGCAAGGACCATTGATTTCAATGTGGACGATGAGACCGGGGAGGCGAATGTGCGGGATGGCCAGAAGGTCACCATCGGCGGTATGATTACTGCAAAAACGGTGAAGACTACAAAACATAACCAGCTGATGGCATTTGTTACCATTGAGGACATGGTCGGGACGGTGGAGGTTATCGTGTTCCCCAGAGATTACGAGGCAGGCCGTACAGTATTAAATGAGGATGGCAAGGTATTTGTCTATGGAAAAGTATCCCTGGGCGATGAGCCAAAGGGGCGTCTGGTCTGTGAGAGACTGATTCCGTTTGATGCGGTCCCGAAGGAACTGTGGATCCAGTTTCCGGATAAACAAAGCTGGTTTTCGGCGGAGCAGGAGTTCCGCGGACTGATCTCCGACAGCGACGGGCCGGATCAGGTGGTGATCTATTTGAAGAAAGAACGGGCCAAAAAATTCCTCGGACTGCGGGACAGTGTCAAGGCTGACGCGGCTCTTTTAGGTAAATTAACCGCAAAATATGGGGAAGAGAATGTAAAAGTTGTAGAAAAGGCTATTGAAAACAAGAGGGCAATCCAATATAATTGACTGTAAATAGTGTCAGGTGACAGGAGACCTTTTGCCCCGGCACAGCAATGACCATTGTGATCTGGAGGAAATTAGTATGGCAAATAAAATCAATACGATCGGTGTACTGACCAGCGGCGGCGATGCACCCGGAATGAATGCGGCGATCCGTGCCGTTGTCCGGACCGCTATTTCCAAGGGAATGAACGTAAAGGGAATCCAGAGAGGGTATGCCGGACTTTTAAATGAAGAGATCGTGGACATGAACAGCCGGAGCGTATCGGAAATTGTCCAGAGAGGCGGTACGATCCTCTATACGGCCCGCTGTGAGGAGTTCCGGACGGAAGAGGGGCAGGCCAAGGGGGCTGAGATCTGCAGAAAGCATGGAATCGAGGGCCTGGTGGTCATCGGCGGAGACGGTTCCTACCGTGGTGCCGGAAAACTGGCGGAGCAAGGAATCAATACCGTGGGACTGCCGGGAACCATCGACCTGGATATCGCCTGCACGGATTATACCATCGGCTTTGATACGGCTGTGAATACGGCCATGGAGGCCATTGATAAGATCCGTGATACTTCGACCTCCCATGAGCGGTGCAGTATCATTGAGGTTATGGGACGTAACGCCGGATACATCGCCCTGTGGTGCGGAATCGCCAACGGCGCCGAGGATATTCTGATCCCGGAGCGGTATGACTGCAACGAGCAGACCATTATCAACCATATTATTGAACATCGGAAAAAGGGCAAAAAGCATCATATCATCATCAATGCCGAGGGAATCGGCCATTCGACCAGCATGGCAAAGCGCATCGAGGCAGCCACCGGAATCGAGACGAGAGCATCGATCCTGGGCTATATGCAGCGAGGCGGCATGCCTACCTGCAAGGATCGTGTCTATGCGTCCATCATGGGGGCGCGGGCCGTGGATCTCTTGGCGGAAGGAAAGAGCAACCGGGTTGTTGGCTGGAGAGGCGGCGAGTTTGTGGATTATGATCTTTATGAAGCTCTTGCCATGCAGAAGGACATCAACGAAGATGTCTATGCTATCAGCAAAATGCTTTCGCGATAAAACGGGAGCAGCGTCTGGGAATGCGGAAGAAAGAAGCTGCTGCCGTGACAGCGGGTAAAATGAGATCAGAGGTGTGAGTGATTATGACAGAGCATATTTTTGAGGAAGAACGGGGCTACGGGACCGGTGTTTCGCTGGAACTGGATGACGGTGCGCTGAAGCCTGTGGAGGAGGTACTGCCTTCCGCAGACGGGGAAAAGAAGCGGATCATGGCAGGCGGCGATACGAAGCTGACGGCTACGACCCCGGAAGAATTATTCGAGATCCTGATCGATTCCATAAAAAAATATCACCCCTCCGATGATCTGACCATGGTGCAGAAGGCGTATGAGATTGCTGATTCTGCCCATAAAGGACAGCTTCGGAAGTCCGGGGAGCCGTATATTGTCCACCCGTTAAGCGTGGCAATCATCCTGGCACAGCTGGAGCTGGACAAGGAATCCATCATCGCCGGAATCCTCCACGATGTGGTGGAAGATACGGTAATGACCATCGATGAAATGAAAGCCACGTTTGGCGAGGAGGTCGCCCTGCTGGTGGATGGCGTCACCAAGCTGACCCAGTTATCCTGGTCGGCGGACAAGGTGGAGATCCAGGCGGAGAATCTGCGGAAAATGTTCCTTGCCATGGCAAAGGATATCCGGGTGATCCTGATTAAGCTGGCCGACCGTCTTCATAATATGCGGACGCTCCAGTATATGAAGCCGGAGAAGCAGAAGGAAAAAGCCAGGGAGACCATGGAAATCTACGCGCCCATCGCGGACCGCCTCGGTATTTCCAAGGTGAAGATCGAGCTGGATGATCTGTCCTTAAAATATCTGGAGCCGGAGGTTTACCGGGATCTGAAGGAAAAGATCTCCCTGCGGCGCATGAGCAAGGAAAGCTTTCTTCAGAATATTATGGCGGAGGTGCGGACCCATATTGAGAACGCCGGAATCAAGGGCCAGATCGACGGACGGGTGAAGCATCTGTTCAGTATTTATAAAAAGATGGTGACCCAGAACAAGACTCTGGATCAGATTTATGATATTTTTGCGGTGCGGATCATTGTTGATACGGTGAAGGACTGCTACGCGGCGCTTGGTGTGATCCATGAGATGTATAAGCCCATTCCCGGGCGCTTCAAGGATTATATTGCCATGCCGAAGGCCAATATGTACCAGTCCCTTCATACGACCCTGATCAGCAGCACCGGCCAGCCCTTTGAAATCCAGATCCGGACGTATGATATGCACCGGACCGCCGAGTACGGGATTGCGGCCCACTGGAAATACAAGGAGGGTCAGGACGGAAAGAGCATCGCCCAGAAGGAAGAGGAGAAGCTGAGCTGGCTGCGCCAGATCCTGGAGTGGCAGAAGGACATGTCCGACAACAAGGAATTCCTTTCTTCCTTAAAGACCGACCTGGATATTTTCTCAGACAGCGTTTACTGTTTTACGCCGGAAGGAGATGTGAAGAATCTGCCCAGCGGTTCCACTACGGTGGATTTTGCTTACAGCATCCACAGTGCGGTCGGCAATAAGATGGTGGGAGCCAGGGTCAATGACAAGCTGGTGCCCATCGACTATGTGATCCAGAACGGTGACCGGATCGAGATCATCACATCCCAGAATTCCAAGGGCCCCAGCCGTGACTGGCTGAAATCGGTGAAGAGCGCTCAGGCGAAGAATAAGATCAATCAGTGGTTCAAGACTCAGAATAAGGAAGAAAATATTATCCGGGGCAAGGATCTGATCGATAAATACTGTAAGGCAAAGGGAATCAATTTCCCCAGTCTGGCAAAGCCGGAGTACGAGGAAAAGGTTCTGATGAAGTACGGCTTCCGCGAGTGGAATGCCGTTCTGGCGGCCATCGGACACGGTGGCATGAAAGAGGGCCAGGTCATCAACAAGCTTCTGGAAGAGTATCAGAGGAAGAATCCGTCTGAGGTTCTGACTGATGAAAAGGTTCTGGGCGATGTGGCGGCAAAGGAAAAGCCGGCACAGGAAAAAAGCAAGAACGGCATTGTGGTAAAGGGTGTCCATGATCTGGCAGTCCGGTTCTCCCGGTGCTGCAGCCCGGTTCCAGGTGATGAGATCGTGGGATTTGTGACCAGAGGACGCGGAATTTCCATTCACCGGACAGACTGTATCAATATCATCAATCTGCCGGAGGAGGAACGGGTGAGGCTGATCGATGCTGAGTGGCAGGCACCGGAGGATGATTATCGTTCCGAGACATATACCACAGAGATCAAGATTTTTGCCCATAACCGGATCGGGCTCAGTGTGGATATTGCCCGGATCTTTACGGAGCGTGAGATCGATATTACGACCATGACAGCCCGCAGAAGCAAGCAGGGAACAGCAACCATTACCATGAGCTTTGATATCCATGGTGTGGAGGAGCTGCAGCGTCTGGTGGAAAAGCTGCGCCAGGTGGAAGGCGTTATGGATATTGAGAGGACGACAGGCTGATGAAAAAGGGAATGATCGCCAGTGCCGTGCTGGGCATGGTGCGTACGAATTGTTATTTTCTGATTAACCGGGAGACCGATGAGGCTCTGATCATCGATCCGGCGGATGACGCGGCAGCTGTCCGGGACTGGTTCCTGAACAATCAAAAGAAACCGGCCGCAATTCTGCTGACCCATGGCCATTTTGACCATATACTGGCGGCTGAAGAGCTTCGGAAGCGCTTTGATATAAAGATCTATGCGGGTGACGGAGAGCAGGAGCTTCTTGAAAATGCGTCCTGGAATCTTTCCGCATCCTGGAGCAGCCAGGTGGTTCTTCATGCAGATGAATTTGTGAAGGACGGAGAGATCCTTTCCCTGGCGGGATTTCAGATCAGGGTGATCGCAACGCCGGGGCATACGGCCGGCGGTGTCAGCTATTATCTTCCGGAGGAACAGATTTTGTTCAGCGGAGATACTCTGTTTGCCGGTTCCTACGGGCGGGTGGATTTTCCGACATCGTCCATGTCACAGATGGTCCATTCGGTCCGGGACAGGCTTCTGGTTCTCCCGGAGGATACGGTGGTTTATCCGGGGCATGGCGAGGCAACAACCATTGGCCAGGAAAAGCGGTATAATCCGCTGGCAGAGTATGAGGAATAACGGACAGATCGGTTGGGGTCAGATTCTTGGCCCCAACTTCGTTTTAGATAAGCGGGAGCAGAAATATGATTTATCTGGAATTTAGAGGAAACGAAAATTTTTTATATGATGTGCAGGGGCTTGCCATGTCCTTTTATCCACGGGTGGAGGTAAAAGAAATCCATCAGCCGGAGGAAGAGCCAATGCAGTTTGAACCCGGCGACCGGCTCCTGCGTGTGGAGTATCTGGAGAAGGAGGTGCGGGTCAGCCTTTGCCGGGGAGAAGATTCTCCGGTGCTTTCCGGAGTGGAACCGGTGGATTTTTCCAACCGGAAGGAAGCAAAATCGGTTGTGAAGCGGCTGGTCTATGGGATTCTTTCGGAGGATACTGATAAGACGCTTCCCTGGGGAACCTTGACCGGGATCCGGCCCACCAAGATCCCCATGGCGATGCTGGAAGAGGGCGCTTCGGACGGAGCCATTACTTCTTATATGGAGCAGACTTATCTCACCAGCCCGGAAAAAACGGCACTGAGCCTGGAGATTGCAAAACGGGAGCGGGAAGTGTTAAAGGATGTGGATTATCAGAACGGCTACAGCCTTTATATCGGAATCCCGTTTTGTCCAACCACCTGTCTTTACTGTTCCTTTACCTCCTATCCGGTAAAAAAATGGGCGCCGCGCATGGATGAGTATCTGGACGCCTTGTTTAAAGAGATTGATTATACAAGGCTTCAGTTTGCCGGCCGTCCCCTGGACAGCATCTACATCGGAGGAGGGACGCCGACCACCCTGGAGCCGGAGCATCTGGAACGGCTGCTGACTAAGGTGGAGGAAAGCTTTGATCTGTCTCATGTGAAGGAATGGACGGTGGAGGCAGGACGGCCCGACAGCATCACCATGGAGAAATTAAAGGTATTAAAGCGTCATCCGGTGACGCGGATCTCCATCAATCCGCAGACCATGAAGGCAGAGACCTTAAAGATCATCGGAAGGCGTCATACCCCGGAGCAGATCCGGGAAGCGTATGCCATGGCGAGAGAGGCCGGTATGGATAACATCAATATGGATCTGATCATGGGACTGCCGGAGGAAAATCTGGACGATGTGCGCCGCACCATGGAGGAGCTGACGGTTATGGCGCCGGACAGCATTACGGTTCATTCCCTTGCCATCAAGCGGGCTGCAAGGCTCAATACCATGAAGGAGCAGTATGCACACATGAGGTTTGAAAATACGGAAGAGATGATGGATCTGACGGCGGCATACTGCCGGAGGCTGGGACTGGAGCCGTATTATCTTTACCGTCAGAAAAATATGGCAGGGAATTTTGAAAATGTGGGCTATGCCCTGCCCGGAAAGGCCGGAATCTATAACATTCTCATTATGGAAGAAAAGCAGACCATTGTGGCACTGGGCGCCGGCTCCACCACAAAGGCCGTATTTCCCGACGGGAGGATCGAACGGTGCGATAATGTGAAGGATATTGACCAGTATCTGACCCGGATCGACGAAATGATTGACAGAAAACGGAAACTTTTGGCTTGAAAAGCGAAGATGGTTCGTGTATGATAAACAAAGAGTGCCCGGAAGACGGCACAATCTGCCCGGAGCCGTATGGCGCAGGGCAAAGGAGGAAAACTATGGCAATGACGAAAAAGCCGGTAACCGGCATGAAAGATATTCTTCCTGCGGAAATGCAGGTGCGGGATTATGTGATCGGACTGATCCAGGAGACCTATAAGAGCTTTGGCTTTTCTCATATCGAGACTCCCTGTATGGAAAACATCGGAAACCTTTCCAGCAAGCAGGGCGGTGAGAATGAAAAGCTGATCTTTAAGGTGTTAAAGCGGGGCGAGAAGCTTCATATTGCAGAGGCGAAGGAAGAGGCGGATGTGGTAGACTGCGGTATGCGCTATGATCTGACGGTTCCCCTGTCCCGGTATTATTCCAACAACGCTTCGGTGCTTCCGGCACCGTTCAAGGCACTGCAGATGGGCAATGTATGGCGTGCAGACCGTCCCCAGAGAGGGCGTTTCCGTCAGTTCATGCAGTGTGACATTGATATTTTAGGTGACCCCACCTGTCTGGCGGAGATCGAGCTGATGTCCGCAACAACGACCCTGCTCGGCAGACTGGGCTTTAAGGATTTCAAGGTCTGCTTCAATGACCGGCGCGTATTGAAGGCTATGGCGGCATACAGTGGCTTTGAAGAAAAGGATTATGACCAGGTGTTCATTATCCTGGACAAGATGGATAAGATCGGCATGGACGGTGTAGAGGCCGAGCTTCTGGAAAGCGGCTATGAAAAAGCGTCTGTGGAAAAATACATGGGACTGTTTTCCGGCATGGAGGGCAGCGATGATGCTCTTGCATACCTGACCGGCGTGCTGGACGGTGTGATCGCACCGGACGTATTCCCCGGAATGAAAACCATTATTGAGAGTGTAAAGGCAGCGGCCGCCTGTGAATTCAGGCTGGTCTTTGACCCGACTCTTGTACGCGGCATGTCCTACTACACCGGTTCCATCTTTGAAATCAAGATGGAGGAGCTTGGCGGTTCTGTGGCCGGCGGCGGACGGTACGATGAGATGATCGGCCGGTTCACCGGAATGAACACTCCTGCCTGCGGTTTCTCCATCGGGTTTGAGCGGATCATCACGATCCTCATGGAGAAGGGCTTTACCGTTCCTGAACAGGGTCCCAGAAAGGCATATCTGATCGAAAAGGGAATGCCGGTAGAGGGTATGGTAAAGGTGCTCGCCGAAGCAAAGGAAGAACGGGCAGCAGGCGTTCAGGTGCTGGTTGCCAATATGAATAAGAATAAAAAATTCCAGAAGGAGCAGCTTTCCAAGGAGGGCTACACCGAATTCAAGGAATTTTATGCAGAAAGGAAATAAGCCATGTTTCAGTCAAGAACCCATACATGCAACGAACTGCGGCTTGCCAATGCAGGCGAGACCGTAACGCTGGCGGGCTGGTATGAGAATCTGCGCCGTGTCAGCAAGAATTTAGGATTCCTGATCCTCCGCGATTTTTACGGCGAGACCCAGGTGGTCATTGAGACCGAGGAGATGATGGAAACGCTCTCCGGGATCAACAAGGAATCCACGTTATCTGTTACCGGCGTTGTAAGAGAGCGTTCCAGCAAGAATGCAGACCTGCCCACCGGTGAGATCGAAGTAGTTCCCGAAAAAATCGAGGTTCTCGGAAAATGCTATTACAACGCGCTGCCCTTTGAGATTTCCCATTCCAAGGATGCAGACGAGAATGCCCGTCTGAAATACCGTTATCTGGATCTGAGAAATCCGGCAGTGAAAGATAAGATCATTATGCGTTCCCGGATCGTAGCAGAGCTGCGCCGCCGGATGATGGATCTGGATTTCTTTGAGATCACGACTCCCATTCTGACCTGTTCTTCCCCTGAGGGTGCAAGAGATTATCTCGTTCCGGCCAGAAATCATCCCGGAAAGTTCTATGCACTTCCCCAGGCACCTCAGCAGTTCAAGCAGCTTCTGATGGCGTCCGGCTTTGACCGCTATTTCCAGATCGCGCCCTGTTTCCGTGATGAGGATGCGAGAGCAGACCGTTCTCCGGGCGAGTTCTATCAGCTGGATATGGAGATGGCCTTTGCATCCCAGGAGGATGTGTTCGCCATCATCGAGCAGGTACTGCCTCCCGTATTTGAGAAATACGGAACCTACAGCCGTGCATCCAAAGCACCGTTCACCAGAATCTCTTACCGGGATTCCATGGAACGGTTCGGAAGCGACAAGCCGGATCTCCGGATCAAGCTGGAGCTTTCCGAGGCAACTGATGTATTAAAGGACTGCGGCTTTGAGCCGTTTGACGGAGCGGTTATCAAGACTGTGGTATGCCCCGACTTTACCGAAAGCCGGAAGATCATTGATAAGATCTGCGCCGATACGGAGGTGCAGACCGGACGGAAGTGTTACTGGTTCAAGGCCGGTGCAGACGGTACTTTGACCGGAGGAATCTCCAAATTCCTGGCAGAAAAGAAGGATGCCGTATGCGAGGCTCTTGGCTTAAAGGGCGGCGAACTGGTTCTTGCTGCTGCCGGAACGAGAGCAGAAGCACAGAAGACTGCCGGTGCGGCGCGGAAGATCGTGGCAAATTATGCGGAACGCTATATGGATAAGGAATGCTATGAATTCTGCTGGATCGTTGACTTCCCCATGTATGAGATCGGCGAAGAATCCGGCGAGCTGGAATTCTGCCATAATCCCTTCTCCATGCCTCAGGGCGGCAGGAAGGCACTGGAAGAAACGGATCCGCTGGAGATCTATGCTTATCAGTATGACCTGGTATGCAACGGAATCGAGCTTTCCTCCGGAGCCGTAAGAAACCATGATCCGGAGATCATGATCAAGGCGTTTGAGCTGGTTGGCCTCGGTGAGGAGGATGTAAAGGCCAAGTTCCCTGCTATGTATAACGCATTCTGCTACGGTGCACCGCCCCATGCGGGAATTGCTCCCGGCGTAGACCGTATGGTAATGCTTCTGGCCGGTGAGGACAGCATCCGTGAGGTTATTCCGTTCCCCATGAACAAGAATGCCCAGGATATCATGATGGGAGCGCCTGCGGAGGTAAGTGAACAGCAGTTAAAGGATGTTCATATTAAATTGGATGTAAAAAAAGAAGATAACTAATCCCTTTCTGATTTTGACAGGAAACAATTGTCAGCCCTAAACATTCATATGATTTCTTAACAGGAGGAGACGAGATGTATTCATTTGAAGAAGTACGCGCATACGATCCGGAAATTGCGAAGGCCATTGAGGATGAGCTGGGAAGACAGAGAAGCCATCTGGAGCTGATCGCGTCTGAGAACCTGGTAAGCAAGGCCGTGATGTCTGCCATGGGAAGTGTTCTGACCAACAAGTATGCTGAGGGTTATCCAGGAAAACGCTATTACGGCGGCTGTGAGTATGTGGATGTAGTAGAAGACCTTGCGCGTGAGCGTGCGAAAAAACTGTTTGGCTGTGAGTATGTGAATGTACAGCCTCATTCCGGTGCACAGGCAAACATGGCGGTGTTCTTTGCAATGCTGAAGCCGGGCGATACAGTTATGGGTATGAACCTGGCTCATGGCGGACATCTGACACATGGAAGTCCGGTCAATATGTCCGGTGCGTATTTCCATGTTGTTCCTTACGGGGTAACAGACAAGGGTGTGATCGATTATGAAGAGGTGGAACGTCTGGCAAAGGAATGTCGTCCGAAGCTTATCGTGGCAGGTGCCAGTGCCTATGCCCGTGAGATTGACTTCAAGCGGTTCCGTGAGATTGCCGATGAAGTTGGTGCATATCTCATGGTAGATATGGCGCACATTGCCGGTCTGGTGGCAGCAGGACTTCATGTAAGCCCGATCCCCTATGCCCATGTGACAACCACAACCACGCATAAGACACTTCGCGGTCCCCGCGGCGGCATGATCCTCTGCAGCAATGAGATCGAGGAGAAATTCAACTTCAACAAGGCAGTATTCCCCGGAATCCAGGGCGGACCTCTGATGCACGTGATCGCGGCAAAGGCTGTATGCTTTAAGGAGGCGCTGGATCCTTCCTTTACAGAATACATGAAGCAGACGAAGGTTAACGCAGCAAGACTGGCTTCCGAGCTGATGAACCGTGGCTTTGACATTGTTTCCGGCGGTACAGACAACCATCTGATGCTGGTGGATCTCCGCCCTGCAGGCGTAACCGGCAAGGCGGCTGAGAAGCTTCTTGATGCAGCAAACATTACCTGCAACAAGAATGCAATTCCCAATGATCCCGAAAAGCCGTTTGTTACCAGCGGAATCCGTCTCGGTGCACAGGCTGTTACCAGCCGCGGCCTGAAGGAAGAGGATATGGTGACGATCGCAGAAGCCATCCGCCTGGTAATTACTCAGGATGCGGCCAACACCGAAAAGGCAAAGGCCATGGTAAAGACCCTGACCGACCGTTATCCGCTGTACGAATAAGCGGTTAAAAATCAGAATACCGATGATACAGAAACCAGTGTTCCCCCGGAACAGAAACCGGCGGAGCGCTGGTTTTTGTATCGAAATTGTATCAGAAGATTTTCTTAATCCTGTGCCTATTCGGTTGACTTTTGTTTTTTTAGTCGGTATGATATTAATAGCATTTTTGCGCGCACAGATATCGAAATCCTCTCCGAGCAAATTTATTTGCAGAGGAGAGAAATTCGATATCTGTATGGGCAGGGATGCCCATAAGCCGCAGACAGAAGCTGCAAAGCAGCGTCGGAGCGTAGCACCGGTCTGCGGGTTAAGCGCAAAATAGCAGAACAGCCAGAGCGGAAAGATACATCCGAAGAAGGCGGTTCGGAGCAGACAGAAGCTGCAAAGCAGCATCGGAGCGTAGCACCGGTCTGCGGGTTAAGCGCAAAATAGCAGAACAGCCAGAGCGGAAAGATATAAAAGATATATCTGAAGAAGGCGGTTCGGAGCAGACAGAAGCTGCAAAGCAGAGTCGGAGCGCAGCACCGATCTGTGTAGCGCGTGCGTATTTTAATTGGAAAAGAACATGGAAAACGGTTCAGGATAGAAGGAGATTATATGAAAACACATACAAAACGAGTTCTTTTAATAAGTCTTGTCTGCTGTCTTTTGGCAGCCTGCCTGGGGCTTTCGGCCTTGGCAACGGGCGGCACCGCAGATGCAACTCTGAGCAGCCTGGAGGTTTCACCGGGAACACTGACACCGGCGTTCTCGTCCAATGTATATGAATATCAGGTAGAGGTCGGAGCAGACTGTGATAAACTGCTGGTAAGTGGAAAGACTACTGACAGCGGTGCCAAGATGGTGATTGCCGGAAATGACGGACTGAAGGCCGGAAGCAATGCGGTCATCGTTAATGTGACAGCGGCAGATGGTGTAACCAAAGCAAAATATACCATTACCGTTATTCGCGGATCTGAGCAGAGCGAGTCGGGATCCCAGCCGGCACAGGCTGACTCGACCCAGCCGGCACAGAACTCTTCCGGTGAATCCATCGGAAATTCGCCTTTGTCCGGGCCGAATCTCAGCGGAAGCCAGGCTTCCGGAAGCACGGAAGGCCAGCAGACTGACCAGGCAACAACGGCATCCAGCGGAACTGTGACCAGTGCAGGAAAGACGTATACGCTTTCCGAACCGGCAGAAGGACTTGTTCCTTCCGGATTCATTGCTGTGGATGTGACCATCGGTGATCAGACGGTGAAGGGCTGGCGCTTCAGCGACTCGGAGGCAGAGGGATTCTATCTCCTTTACGGAACCGATGAAGCCGGGAAGACCACATTTTATATTTATGATTCCACCGAAGGAACGGTCATTACAGCACCGGAGGGCATCCTGACCATGAACCAGGAGAGCCAGATCTCCCAGAATCAGTTAAAAACAGCACAGACCAGCTATCAGAAACGGCTGCAGTTCCGCCTTTATATCATTATTGCACTGGCAGTTCTGTGTTTTATCCTGCTGATCGCACTGACAGCTTCTGTGACCGGACATAAACATGGAAAAGAGACGGCGGAAGTATTTGATGAGCCGGAGGAGGAAGTGTCACATCCGGTGGCAGCAAGAGAACGTGCGCGCCGTGCGTATGAGCTGGATGAAGAATACGAAGAAGAGGAAGAGGACTTCTATGCGGACGGTGACGAAGACGAACGTAATTATCATGTGAGCATCGATGAACCGGAGCACGAAGACGTACAGGATGACTTTGCCGGAGAAGCAGAGTACGAAGATGAGGCGGACGAGTTTGCCGGAGAACCGGAGTACGAGGATGAGGCAGATGGGTTTGCCGGAGAGCCGGAGTACGAAGACGAGGCAGATGAGTTTGCCGGAGAGCTGGAAGATGTAGAAAATCTGGAACTTTTTGATGAAGAACCAGGATATGAGGAAGAACCGAAGGATATTGAAATTTCTCAGAAACCGACAGCACCGGTGCAGGCGGAAAAAACCATAAGGAAACAGGAAGTATCGATGGCAGCCCCGAAACAGGAGAAACTGTCAGAGAGTGCTCAGGATGACGATTTAGAACTGATCGATCTGGATTTAGATCTGGATGACAATCTGAATGAAGCGGAAGCAGAACCGGAGTTTGAGGATATTCCGGCGCTGGAAGAGGATGATCTGGAAGAGGATGATCCGGAAGAAGATGATCTGGAAGAAGATGATCGGAAAGAAGATCTGTCGGAGGATGATTTCGATGTAGATCTGGAGGACCTTGTTCTGGAAAACCTGGATCTGGGAGACGATGTGCCGACAGAAGCGAACGCTGAGCCAGCCGCAGCGGAACCGACGGCTGCCGAGCCGGAATACGAAGAGGAATCGGAAGAACCGGCGGAGGCTTCGAAGGCGGAGGATGATCTGGATGCGGATTTTGACCTGCTGGAGGCACTGCTTTCGGATTCCGTAAGAAGCGGAAAGCCGGAAGGAAAAGACAGCATTGTGAACCGGGCCGCCAGACAGGCCGGCCGGAAAGAGCAGCACAGTGAGGAAGAAGCACCGGTGAATCCTGTGAGAGAGCTGAAGCGGAAGAAATAGGAGATAAGGCCGCCGGGATACTTCAGAAAAAGGATAGATTACGGTATCCTTAATCATATCAAGCGTGGTTAACGCCGCCGTCCTTGCCCATGTATGGCATTGGCACATATTTGAGTTGCCGCTGTCATACATGGAAAATGGATCGGCGGCTGTTCTTTTTGATAAGAAAGAATATGTTCACGAAATGAGCATTTTCGGAAAAAGACAGGTGCTAAGAGGGCAGCGGAGAGATACAGTCTGTCTACGGCAGATAGGTATCTGTGCAGAGGCACGAAAGGCAGATCTTTGTGTTGACATTTCTGCCTCCGGGTGCTATGATGATACAGAACACTGATATGCGTTAATGCAAACACACTTCAACGCGCGAAAGAATAAGGGGAGAAACGATCATGACATCAAGAAAGGGAAACTTAATGGGCGTCCGCGGAGATCTGAAGGTACTGGACGCAACGATCCGTGACGGAGGACTGTGCAATAATTTTGATTTTACCGATGAGTTCGTAACAGAGCTTTATAAAACGAATATTAAAAGCGGCGTTGATTATATGGAGTTTGGCTATAAGGCGAGCAGAGAACTGTTCAGTGAGAAGGACTTTGGAAAGTGGAAGTTCTGTAAGGAAGAGGATATCCGCGCCATTGTCGGTGATAATATTTCCGATATGAAAATCTCGGTTATGGCAGATGTGGGGCGCTGTGATTTTAAAAAGGATTTTCTTCCGAGAAGCGAAAGCGTCATTGATATGGTACGGGTGGCATGCTACATCCATCAGATGCCGGCGGCGATTGAAATGATCGAATATCTTCATAATCTGGGATACGAAACCTGCTGCAATATCATGGCAGTTTCTCAGGTCAATGGAAATCAGCTGGAGGAGGCGCTGGAGATGCTGGTGACATCCAGCGTGGATGTGATCTACCTGGTGGACAGCTATGGATCTCTGTATCCGGAAAATGCTTCGGATCTGGCGCAGTTATACCTTCGCTATGCGGAGAAAGCCGGAAAGCAGGTTGGATTCCATGGTCATAATAATCAGAATCTGGCTTTTGCCAATACCATTGATACCATGTCACGCGGAATCTCCTACCTGGATGCAACGGCCATGGGAATGGGACGTGGCGCCGGAAATTGTGCCATGGAGCTGCTGCTGGGCTTTTTGAAGAATCCCAAGTATAACCTGTACAGCCTTTTGAATTTTATTGAGAAGTACATGCTTCCGCTTCATGAGACTGTGACCTGGGGCTATGATCTTCAGTATATGTTTACCGGTCAGCTGAACCGTCATCCGAGAGAGGCCATTGCATTTACCGAGGAGAAGAGGAAGGATTACTGCGAATTCTATAAGTCGCTGCTGGATAATTTCTAAACGAAGAAGCAGCCTGTAAAAACAGATTTCAAAAAGCAGAAAATCATATCATAAAGAGATGAAGAAGAGTTCCCGTGTATGAAATAGGGGACTCTTTTCTTCTTTCATAGGAAAGCTCGTCCTATGAAAGAAAAGAAAATTCGGGTGGAAAGCTCGCATACGCCCTTGCAAAATCGCTGGCATCATCAAAAAGAACATAAGTTCGAAATTTCTGCTTGCATTTCTCCTTAAACTGTGCTATCATAAATAGCACAAATACGACGAAAGAGGCGGAATATCATGTTGATCAATCTTGATTTTAAAAGTGATGAGGCGCTGTATATCCAGCTTCGCAACCAGATCATTCTGGCAATTGCGACAGATACGCTCCATGAGGGAGATCCCCTTCCTTCTGTAAGGAATCTGGCGGATGATATCGGCATCAATATGCACACGGTAAATAAAGCATATACTGTATTAAAGCAGGAGGGCTTTGTGAAGCTGGACCGCCGCAAGGGCGCAGTGATCGCCGTTGATTTTGACAAAATGGAGGTTATGCAGGAGCTGATGGAGGACATGGAAGTGCTTCTTGCCAAGGCAACCTGCCGGAATATATCCAGAGAAGAGATCCATCAGATGGTAGATACCATGATGGATCAGTTTGAGGGAATTGAAGGAATCTGAGAGATTGCTCAGAGGAGGATAGAATGATGTTGTGTGAGAAATGCAGGACACGGGAAGCGAATATTCGCTATACCGAGGTGATCAATGGCATAAAGACGGAGCATAATCTTTGCAGTCAATGTGCCAGAGAAATGGATTTTGGCCATTATTCGGCCATGTTTGATACGGATTATCCCATCGGAAAGCTGTTGTCCGATCTCTTCGGTCTGACCGGGGAGGAAACGGAACAGGAGGATGCGGGGCTGGATCAGGTCGTATGTCCCACCTGCCATACGGCATACAGCGATTTTGTGAAGAACAGCCGGTTCGGCTGTCCGGACTGTTACGGGGTCTTTGATCTGCTCATGAGTGAGAACATTAAGAGAATCCAGGGCAGTGTGAATCATAAAGGAAAGCATCCGCGGTTCCATTACGAGAACGAATTTGGTACGGAGAGGAAAGCTTCCGGTGCGGAAAACAACGCAGTGGAAAAAACTGGCTGGAATCCAGAGGATGCAGAACGGGAAGAGAAACTGGCGGTTTTGAAATCCAAGCTTCAGGAGGCAATCCTGGAAGAAGAATATGAGCAGGCAGCGAAGTACCGTGATGAGATCCGGGAGTTGAAAGAAAGGACGGAGAAGCATGCTTAAATGGTATCAGAAAACGGAAGAAAGCCATGATGTCTTTGTGGCAGAGCGTGTCCGTCTGGTGAGAAATCTGGCTCATGAGCCCTTTCCGGTGAAGCTTTCCGAGGAAGAGGGGAAGGCGTTGCTTGGACGGATGGAGCGCGGTATGGAAACGCTTCGGGATGAAACAGGCGCGGCCTTTTCGGTGCTGGAAATGCCGGAGCTGGGAGATACAGAAAAGCAGGCCTTAAAGGAACGCCGTGCCATCAATGGTGCCGGAGCCGTGAAGAAAGGGCCGGAGCGGCTGCTCCTTTCGGACGATGAAAGCGAAAGCCTTTTATTAAACGGGGAGGATCATATCCGGATCCAGTGTATCGGAAGCGGAACCGGGCTGGAAGCACTGTGGAAAGAAGCAGACCGGCTGGATGATGCGGTTAATGAACAGTTTCCCTATGCATTCCATGAGAAATACGGTTATCTGACTGCATATCCGACCAATGTGGGAACGGGACTGCGTGCCGGTGTGACCCTGCATCTGCCGCTGTTGTCCGTGGGGAAGCAGTTCGGAAAGCTGGTCAATGAGATTGGACGGTTTGGTGTCAGTGTCCGTGGCCTGTACGGTGACGGAGCGGAAAATTATGGAGCGCTCTATGAGGTTTCCAATCAGAAGACTCTGGGTGTCAGTGAAGCTGAGATTCTGTCGCTGGTACAGCAGATGGCAGACCGCCTGGCAGGCAATGAACGGAAAATGAAGACCATGACCCTGAAAAACCATCGCCTGGATATGGAGGACGAGGTATTTAAATCCTATGGGGTATTGAAATATGCAAAAAAGCTCAGCGTGAAGGAGGCCATGATCTATTTATCTCAGGTGCGTGTCGGTGAGATGGAGGGGCTTCTGGAGTTTCGCTCACCTATGAATTTCTACGGACTGATGCTGGAAATCCAGCAGGCGAATCTGGAGCTTCTGGCTCCGGAGGCAGATCGGGGAGATCTGAAAAAGGCACGGGCGGATCATATCAGAAAACGGCTGCCGGAACTGGTTTAGCCGACAGAGGAGGAATTATGTATAACAATCGATTTTCCAATAAAGCGGAGGAGGCTCTCCGCCAGGCGGCTGCTGCCGCCAGTGCTTTAGGTCAGGTATACGTGGGAACGGAGCATATTCTGGTGGGGCTTTTGCAGGAGGGAACCAGCGCCGCCGCACAGATCCTGGAAAACCATGGCGCGAGCCGGGAGCGGGTGCTGGCGTTGATCCGCCAGCTCATTGCACCGGAGTCGCCAGTCCGGGTAGCGGACCGGAGCAGATATTCGCCGAGAGCGGAGCGTGTTCTGGAAAACAGCTATAAGGAGGCCGTGCAGTTTAAGGCATCGCTGATTGGGACGGAGCATATCCTGATCGCGTTGTTAAAGGATCAGGAGTGTTCGGCTGCGAAGCTTCTTGGAACCATGAACATCAATATCCAACGCCTGTATGTGGATATTCTGACCTCCATGGGAGCCGATGCCTCCCAGTATAAAGAGGAGCTGAATGGAAAGCGGAAACGGGAACGGACAGCAACACCGACCCTTGACGAGTACAGCCGGGATCTGACGGCCCTTGCAAAAGAGGGAAGACTGGATCCGGTCATCGGCAGAGAACATGAGATCGAGCGGGTGATCCAGATCCTCAGCCGGAGAACGAAAAACAATCCCTGTCTCATCGGAGAACCTGGCGTCGGTAAAACAGCCATTGCAGAGGGACTGGCGGCAAAGATCGTGGAGGGCAATGTGCCCGATACGGTACAGACTAAGCGGCTGGTGACGCTGGATCTTTCCGGCATGGTTGCCGGTTCCAAGTATCGTGGTGAGTTTGAAGAACGGATCAAAAATGTATTAAAAGAAGTCCGGGCAGATGGGAATGTCCTGCTGTTCATTGATGAAATCCATACCATCATCGGAGCCGGAGGAGCTGAGGGAGCCATTGATGCCTCCAATATTTTAAAGCCCTCCCTGGCACGGGGGGAGATTCAGCTCATCGGTGCGACCACGGTGGACGAGTATCGGAAGCACATTGAAAAGGATGCGGCGCTGGAGCGCCGGTTCCAGCCGGTGACAGTGGAGGAGCCTTCGGAGGAGGAAGCCATCGCCATCTTAAACGGCTTAAAGGGAAAATATGAGGAACATCACCACGTTACCATTACGAAGGACGCGGTGGATGCAGCTGTCAAGCTGTCAGCGCGCTATATCAATGACCGGTTCCTTCCGGATAAGGCCATCGATCTGATCGATGAGGCGGCCTCCAAGGTACGCTTAACCACCTATGCCCAGCCGGAAGAGGTCCACAAATTAGAAGAGGACTGCAAAAAGCTGGAGGAACAGAAGGTAGCAGCGATCCAGGCGGAGGAATATGAAAAGGCCGGAGAAATTAAGAAAAAGCAGGAGAAGAAGCGGGAACGCCGGGAAAAGCTTCTGGCAAAGTGGGAGCGGGAAAAGAGCAGTAAAAAGCTCTATGTGACGGAAAACCAGATTGCAGATGTGGTATCCGGCTGGACCAAGATCCCGGTTCAGAAGCTTTCGGAAGGGGAAGCAGAGCGTCTGCGCCGTCTGGAGGGAATTCTCCATGAGCGGGTCATTGGGCAGGATGAGGCAGTGACTGCCGTTTCCAAGGCAATCCGCCGGGGCCGGGTAGGACTAAAGGATCCCAGGCGTCCGATCGGATCATTCCTGTTTTTAGGACCTACCGGTGTGGGAAAAACGGAGCTTTCCAAGGCACTGGCAGAAGCCATGTTCGGGAGTGAGAATGCCATGATCCGGGTCGATATGTCTGAGTACATGGAGAAGCACAGTGTTTCCAGGATCGTCGGTTCTCCGCCCGGATACGTGGGATATGAAGAAGGCGGCCAGCTCAGCGAAAAGGTACGGCGGAATCCGTATTCGGTAATTCTCTTTGATGAGATCGAGAAAGCGCATCCGGATGTATTCAATATTCTCCTGCAGGTGCTGGATGACGGTCATATCACTGATGCCCAGGGGCGAAAAATCGATTTCAAGAATACGATCCTTATCATGACCTCCAATGCGGGGGCATCGCGGATCATCGAGCCGAAAAAACTGGGCTTCGGAAGTGTCAGCACAGAAGAACAGGATTATCAGTATATGAAGGATGGCGTCATGGAGGAGGTTCGCCGGATTTTCAAGCCGGAGTTTTTAAACCGGATTGATGAGACCATCGTGTTCCATGCTCTGACAAAGGACGATATGGGAGCTATTGTGGATATTATGATGAAGAGCCTCGGCGAGCGGACAAAATCTCAGATGGGAATCAGCCTGGTACTGGAGGAAAGCGGAAAGAGCTTCCTGATCGACAAGGGATATGACCAGAAATACGGTGCAAGACCGCTGCGGCGGACGATCCAGAGTGAGGTGGAGGACCGTCTGGCGGAAGCAATTCTGGATGGATCGATAAAGAAAGGAAGCACTGTGCGGATTCAGGCGGCGGACGGAAAGCTGGAATTCCTGGAATAAGTTTTTGTAACTTTCTGGCTAAATAGCTGGAAAAAAGGCGGATTATATACTATAATAAAAACACGGTTTAAGCGGCGGCAGGCGAACGCTATCTGGTTTTAGAAAGAAAAAATGTGTCTGCCACGACAGGATACAACGATATAGCAGGAGGGCGAAGACGTGCCAGTCATCAAAGAACTTATCAGAACAGAGAACAACGGAACCATCAGCTTCGGCGATTATACCCTTGCCGTAAAATCCAAGCTTCAGGATTATGAGTTTGACGGCGATTATTATAAGGTGAAGACGTTTAACGAGATCACAAAGCTTGAGCGGAACGGGATGTTCGTATATGAATCCGTTCCCGGAACAGCGGTAGAGCAGTTCCGGGCAGATGAGACCGGAGTCTCGTTTAAAGTAGAGGGAACGAAAGATACCCAGATTACTCTGGAACTTCAGGATGATACGGAGTACGATGTGAAGATCGGGGACGAGGATGCCGGTGTGATGAAAACAAACATGGGCGGAAAGGTGACCCTGAGTGTAGAGCTTTCCGACGGAGCAGCTGTTCCGGTGGAGATCCGCAAACGATAAAACGGCAGGCGCCGGATATGAGCCGCCGCAGTGAATGCTGCGGCGGCTTGTGTATTTCAGGGGAACCGATTTCTTTGGAAAGGAAGAATGGCATGGCGAAAGCGAAAACGACAGGCTTTTTCTGTAAAGAATGTGGATATGAGACTTCAAAATGGCTGGGGCAGTGCCCCGGCTGCAAGGCGTGGAATACGCTGGTGGAAGCGCCGCTGGTGAAGGCGCAGGCAAAGCGGGGGCTTGGAGCTGTCCATGCAGGTGTGGGACTTCCTGCCATGGATGCCGGTGTGCCGAAAAAGCTGTCGGAGATCCGTTCCCATTCGGAGGAACGGATCAGCACCGGAATGGAGGAGCTGGACCGTGTCCTTGGAGGAGGACTGGTAGGTGGATCTCTGATCTTAGTAGGCGGTGATCCGGGAATCGGAAAATCCACATTGCTATTACAGGTTTGTCGGAATCTGGCGGCAGAGGGCCATAAGGTACTCTATATTTCCGGAGAGGAATCGCTGACACAGATCAAGCTCCGGGCTGACCGGTTGGGAAGCTTCACCGGAGAGCTTTCGTTTCTGTGTGAGACAAACCTGGATCTTATTTCCGGTGTTATTGAAACGGAAAAGCCGGAAACGGTGGTGATCGACTCGATCCAGACCATGTATCGGGACAGTACCGATTCGGCGCCAGGGAGCGTCGGACAGGTGAGGGAGTCCACCAACGCCTTTCTGCAGCTTGCCAAGGGGAACAATGTGACAATCATTCTGGTGGGACATGTAACAAAAGAGGGAACCGTTGCCGGGCCGCGGATGCTGGAGCATATGGTGGATACAGTGCTTTATTTTGAGGGTGAACGGAGTGCGTCCTACCGGATCCTGCGTGGAGTGAAAAACCGGTTCGGTTCCACCAACGAGATCGGTGTGTTTGAAATGCGGGAGGAGGGGCTTGTCCAGGTGGCAAATCCGTCGGAATATATGCTGGAAGGAAAGCCGGAGGGCGCTTCCGGGTCAGTGACAGCTTGTTCTATGGAAGGCACCAGACCGGTGCTTCTGGAGATCCAGGCGCTGGTCTGCCGGACCAATTTTGGCCTGCCGAGACGGACAGCCGCCGGAACAGACTACAATCGGGTAAATCTGTTGATCGCTGTGCTGGAAAAGAGGGCAGGGCTTCATCTGTCAGACTGTGATGCTTATGTGAATATTGCCGGCGGGATCCGGGTCAATGAACCATCTCTGGATCTTGGCATTGTCATGGCGCTGGCCTCCAGCTATCGGGATGTTCCCATCGATGATAAGATGATGGTGTTCGGAGAGGTGGGGCTTTCGGGAGAAGTTCGTGCGGTAAGTATGGCGGAAAAGCGGGTGCAGGAGGCAGCAAAGCTGGGATTTACGTCCTGTATGCTGCCCAGGGTGTGCCTGAACAAAATGAACCAGACTCAGAACGGAATCCGGCTTATCGGTGTGGGAAATGTGGGAGAAGCGATTGCGGTGATCCGCAGATAATGGGACGGAGGAGAAACTATGAATCAGTACAGATGTATTGCACTTGATCTTGACGGGACGCTTTTGAATGCTCAGGGAAAGCTGAGCGTGTATGCCAGAGAAACCCTGGAAGCAGCCATTGCGGCGGGAATCCATGTAGTAGTTGCCAGCGGACGGGCTTACGATACGCTTCCGGCGTCCGTGCTGGAGATCCCCGGGATCGAATATGCTATCACGTCCAACGGAGCGGCAGTGTATCGCGTCTCGGATGCTTCCTGCCTCTGTGTCCACAAATTACAGAAAGAGGCAGTACAGCAGATTCTGGAGATTGCCGAAAACGAACTGAAGACTCCGGTGTTTGAGGCATTTGTGGATGGAATTGCCTATGGAGCGGCTGATTATGTAAAGCACCCGGAGCATTATGAAGCTGATTCACGGGCCGTTGCCTATATCCGTGCCACCAGAAAACCATGCGAGGATTTTGAAGCATTTCTGGAGGAACACCTGGAACATCTGGACAGCCTGGATCTGGTGATCTCCGATCCCGATGCGAAAAGGCGGCTTTGGGAACGGTTGGAGAGGGAGGTTTCTCATGTATATATAACAGCTTCTGTGCCGCGATTACTGGAGATTTCCGATGAAAAATCCGGAAAGGCACAGGCTCTGGCCTATGTGCTGGATCGGCTTGGTGTCTCAAAAACGGAGACAGCTGCCTTCGGAAATGCCGATAACGATGCGGATATGCTGGAGTTCGCCGGCTGTGGAGTAGCGGTCGCTAATGCAACAGAGAAATGCCTGAGGACAGCCAGCCGTGTGACGGAGTCGAACGAAGAGGACGGAGCGGCAAAAGAGATAAGAAGACTGCTTGGAATATAAATCTTGATGTCTGGAAACAAAGAAGAATGCTGGCAGATCGGAATAAATGAACAAAAGACTGGACTCCCGGAGAGTAACCAGTCTTTTGGATTTTAGGAGAATGTGCGGATACAAAGGAGTCGCACGGCAGTGTTTATGCCTCCGGCAGCTCCACCAATGCACAGCAGTTGGGCTGATCAATCTTGATCGGCGGCGTGTGCATATAAAAATAATTCTTTTCCGGTACCCAGGTAAAGAAGGTCATGGTTCCTGTCTCATGGTTGACCGAGTAGAGATACTTTCCGCCGGGGAACATACCGATGTCTTTGGGATATTCACCACTGACGGGGAGAACCACACGCTGGGACAGAAGCCCGGTCTTTTCATCCCGGTCAAAGATCCCGATGCTGTTGTCTCCGGCGTTGGAGCAGAGCAGAAGCTTTCCGTCTGGAGAAAACCGCAGGGCAGAAGCCGAGTTTACGTTGCTGTGCTTCCTGCCGAGGGTGGAAACGGTCTGAAGCGGTTCAAAACAGGGCAGGCCGTTCTTCTCCTGATAGGAATAGACGGTAATATAGTTTTTCAGCTCACAGATCACATACATGAACCGGCCATCAGGCGAAAAACGTAAGAATCGGGGGGCTGATTCCAGTTCACAGCGAACCACATCGGCCAGTTTTAACGTGCCCAGTTCTTTATTGAAGTGGAAGACCTTGATCTGGTCAATTCCAAGATCGGCAACACAGAGAAATTTTTCATCCGGCGTTAACCGGGAGCAGCTGATATGGGGGCGGAAATTTCGTTCGGCAATGCTGCCGATGCCTTTATCGTAAAAGTTATCGGTGATGCTGCCGACGCTGCCATCCTCGTTCATGCGGAGAACCGTTACCTTTCCGTCATGATAGCCGGACACAAATACAAAGCTTTTATCCCGGTTGGTGGAAATATGGCAGCCGCGCATTCCGCGGATTGTTGCGGTACCAAGAGGCTCCAGGCTTCCATCAGGATTGATTCGAAAGCTTAAAATTCCCTCATCTACGATGGAATAAAGGTGGGTGTTGTCCTGGGAAGCAGAGACATAGGAGGCGTTGTTGGCATCGATTTCGCCGCGCCGGGTCATGGTGCCCTTTTCCGGGTCAACGTCCAGAATGGTAATGCCCTTGCTGTTTCCGATATAAGTATAAGAACCAACGTATGCTGTATATTTTTTCATGAAAAGAAACCCTCCGATCAGATGGTTTTAAATATCTTAAAATATCATAGCATAAGGAACGTGGATTGTTAAGTCCTGTCTGTCAGAATTTCTTTGAATTTCACTGGGAAAGTGACAAAAATGTCACCGGAAATGTCACTGGAATGTCATTTTGCCATGGTATGATAAACTCAAACGAAAACAAAAGGCGTCGAAGGGCCTTTTATGGTATGAAAAAGAAAATCAGGAGGAACAGATCATGGAAATATTGCGGGTGGAACATCTTTGTAAAACATATGGTTCCGGAGACACGCAGGTGGATGCACTGAAGGATTTGTCGTTTTCCGTGGAAAAAGGTGAGTTTGTGGCGATCATTGGACCGTCCGGCTCCGGAAAATCGACGCTGCTTCATATTCTGGGAGGGGTGGATACGCCTACCTCAGGGAAGGTTATCATTGACGGAACGCCCATCTATGAACTGAATGAAACAAAACTGGCGATCTTCCGCCGCCGCCAGATCGGACTGATCTATCAGTTTTACAACCTGCTTCCGGTCCTTGATGTGAAGGAAAATATCACGCTGCCACTGCTTCTGGACGGACAGAAGCCGGATGAGAAATATCTGGCAGAGCTGGTAAAGAACCTGGGGCTGGAAGAACGGCTGAAGCATCTGCCAAACCAGCTTTCCGGCGGACAGCAGCAGAGAGTGTCCATCGGGCGGGCCCTGATCAATCATCCGGCGATCGTGCTTGCCGATGAGCCTACAGGAAATCTGGACTCCAGGAACAGTATGGAGATCATAGAGCTGCTGAAGGCATCCAATGTGAAATATCATCAGACGCTGGTGATCATTACCCATGATGAGCGGATCGCACTCCAGGCAGATCGTATTATTTCTATTGAGGACGGCCAGATCGCTGATGACCGGCGCCAGACCAGTCGGAGCAGCCAGGTACGGGAGGACGGCTGGCGTCGGGAGGTGGTACGATGAATATCGTAAGCAAGGTGACGGTCAAGCATATGAAGGAGAATCGGAAGCGAACCATGGTGACGATCCTTGGGATTATGCTCTCGGTGGCGTTAATTACAGCGATTTCGGCCTTTGCGGCGTCCTTTCTGGATCTGATGCGTCAGTCCTGCATTGCTTCGGAGGGCGAGTGGCACACGGAGTTTTATGAAGTGAAAAAGGAGCAGCTAAGCAGGATCACCGAGGATGATAAGGTGAAGAAGACGCTGATCCGAAAGGAGCTGGGGAATGCGGTACTGGAGGGCGGAGAGAATGAATGGCGGCCTTATATTACCGTGGAGGCATACGATGAGAATGCCATGGAGGTTTATCCGCTGCCCTTAAAGGAGGGACGGTATCCGGAAAACCCGGAGGAGCTTCTGATCTCAGAGCACATGCTGGAAAACACCGGTGTGGATTGGAAGCTGGGCGATCAGGTGACACTGGATCTGGGGATCCGCTGGCTTCCGGAAAGTCAGGAAACAGAGGCGATGGAGCTTCCAAGCTATTATAATTATTCTGAGGGTGAAATCTTAAAGAATCAGATTGCGCATACCTATACCATTGTCGGAATTATGAACCGGACAAGGATGGAGGATATTACCCATGCAGGGTATCTGGCGGTGACAAAGCTGGATGTGGATGTGCTTCCGGCAGAGGAGACTGTGGATGCGGCAGTTCAGATGAAGCATCTGGACAAGAGTATGTATGCGTGGAGCAATGGAGTGGCAGAGGAGCTTGGAGTTCTGAACGGAAATAATACTACGCTGTTAGCTTATTCCATGATTTCCGGAAATTCCGGCATCGTCCATATGCTCAATCTGCTGAAATGGATCATGATGCTCATTGTGGCAGCGGGCTCGGTGGCCGTGATTTACAGCTCCTTTTCTATTTCTATTTCAGAACGAGGCCGGTATCTGGGAATGCTGGCCAGTGTAGGAGCCACACGGAAGCAGAAACGGGATTCAGTCCTTACAGAGGCAGTTTTATTGGGAGTCATCGGGATTCCTCTGGGACTGCTTTTGGGATATCTGGGCGTTTTTGTTGTTACAAAATGTATTCAGGGGCTGATCGGTGACATGCTGAATTACGGTATGGACATGGAGACGGTTTCCATGCGGGTGATCGTATCCTGGCCGGCCATTGCCGGTGCGGTAATCCTGGCGGTGGTGACGATCTTTGTCTCTGCATGGATCCCGGCGGCACGTGCATCAAGGATCACACCGGTCGAGGCAATCCGACAGAACCGCGATATTAAGCTGAGCAGAAAACAGGTGAAGACCTCAAAGCTGACCAGGAAGCTGTTTGGCTTCGAAGGAGAATTGGCTCTTAAGAATTTAAAGAGGAATAAGAAGCGTTATCGTGCAACAGTCATCTCTCTGATCTTTTGTATCGCTCTGTATTTAAGTGTAAGCTCCTTCACGGAATATCTGAAGGGCGCATACCAGATGGCCTCCGGACTTGAGACGGCCAACTATCCGGATTACAGTGTATCGATCTATGAACCGGAGAGGAAAGAGCAGGAGAAGCTCATTGAAAAGATCCGAAATCTTTCCGGATATGCGGAGATGGAAGTGACCGATTTCATGAATTACAACTTTTATCCATCCGCCGAAGCATTGGATCCAGAGGTGCGGAAGGAGGCAACGCTTGGCGGCGGAATGCAAACGGGAGGAAAGCATGAGGAAACAATCGCATTTAATCTTCAGGTCATTGGATTGGATGATCAAAGCATGGAAGCCTATGTAAAAAAGATCGGTGCGGACGGGGAACTGCTGAAACAGAGCGGTGCGATCCTGATCAACAGGCGTATGGATATAAAGGAAGGACGGCGTGCCTGGAAGCAGACCTGGAGCCTGAGAACGGGAGATACACTGACAGGAGATTTCTGGTTCGTGGAGCATTTTGAGGATACTGAGAAGGAGCCGGAGGAAAAACTGGCATCGATCAGTATTCCTGTGGCAGGAGTGACCGATGAACTGCCGTTGGGAGGAAGCTACAGTGGTGATATCAATACTGTTACTATGTATACAACTATGGAAACTGCCCTGAAGCTTCGAACCCAGAAGGCAGTCATGGAAAATACGGAGGTCAGCGAAAGCTGTCAGATTTATCTGACAGCGGAAAATAAGGAGATCCTGGGAGAAGGACTCAATGAGCTGGATGAAAACCGGAATCTGTATGTGTATGATGCCACCGGTGCCTTGGAGCAGTTTCAGAATATGCTGTTGCTTATGAATGTGTTCGTCTACGGATTCATTATTCTGACAGCGCTGATCTGTGTTACCAGTATTTTCAATACGATTTCCACCAGCATGGCGCTGCGGAAACGGGAATATGCCATGCTCCAGTCTGTTGGCATGGATCCGAAGCGGTTCCGTCGTATGATCACCTACGAAAGCTTCTTTTATGGCTTGAAGGCGCTGATATGGGGGCTGCCCATCGGAATCGCCTTGATGTATCTGATCTATCGCAGTGTTTCAGAGGCGTTAGATATCGGCTTCTACGTTCTGTGGAATCAGGTGTTCATTGCTGTCGTGAGCGTTCTGGCAGTGGTTGGAATTACCATGCGTTATTCCGCACGGAAGATTAAAAAAGCCAATATTGTGGAGACACTGAAAGAGGAAAATGTGTAATCAGAAGTGTGTGGATACAGAAAAACAGCATACAGACAACAAACAATAAGAAGCAATCCATGAGAGAAACAGGAGCCAGGCAATCATAAGCCCGGCTCCTGTTTGGGTAATGGAAAAATAGAAATATAGAAATATATGCATGAGTTATTCTTTCGGCACAGGTCCGGTGCTTTCCCGTTCATAATAATTTAATTCAACGATTTCGGTACGGCTTGGCTTTCCTTCGATCAGTTCGATCAGCATATCCAGAGACAGCTGTGCAAACTGATGCGGATCAAATCCGATGGAGGTAAGCTCCGGGGTCAGCAGAGTGACTAGTGTGGAATTGCTGAAACAGAGCAGGGAAACATCTTCAGGAACTCGATATCCCATAGAAGTGAGCTTTTTCAGCGCACTTGCAACAACAATTGGCTCATCGGCACAGATCGCTGTGGGTGGCGCAATGGGATTTTTTGAGCCAAACATACGATCAATCCACTGGGGTATCTGAGACAGGCTGGAGCAGGAGGCAGGAACATACTGCATGTTCAACGGCAGATGGTTTTCGGTAAAAGCATCCATATAGCCGGCAAAACGGTGGTTGGTCAAAGTATGCTGGCTCATAGGATATGCCAGGTTGGGAAGCAGAGCGATCCGTTTGTGCCCCAGATGAATCAGCCGGCCGATGGCCTCCCTGACTGCCTGGCGGTAGTGAGGAATAATCTGACTGACAGAAGGATTTAACAAGGTATAATCATGTGTGACATAAAGAAGAACCTTGGTTCCGCTTTTGACCAGCAGGTTGATCTGCTCTTCTGTCAAGGAACTGTTTGCAACGAAGATCGCATCATAATGCCGACTGATCAGGCTGCTGATAAACGCATCCGTTGCATAAAAGGATTCCGTTTTGGAAACGGTAATTAGAGCGATATGATAACCAAGCTCATTGGCCAGAGACTCCAGATAAAAAAGAAGGTCATTGAACATATCGTTCAGGGAAGATCCGCGAATTACAGCGATCATATGAGTTTTTCCCTGCCGCAGGTTCTTCGCATTCTGATTGGGAATATAATTCAGCTCCTCGATGGCGGCAAGAACTGCCTTCCGTTTCTCGGCACTGACATAGTTAGAGTTGTTGATTACATAGGAAACAACCGCGGGGGAAACTTTTGCAAGCTTTGCAACATCATTTCTTGTTACCATATTGTCGACCTCGGATTTCTTGTTTACACACCAGACATAAACACGTATTTATAAATCTAAGCTGTCACGTATAATCAAGCTGGATAAAGTATAGCATGATTTGAAGATAAAGTCCACAGGATACAATGTATAAATAGTAAAAAGTTTAGAAGAACAGAAATTTGTACTGATTGCATAAAAAAATAAATATAAAACTGTAATATATGTGAAAAATAAAAAAATAGCAAAAGAAACATTGACATAAACCGAGACACATGGTAAAACTAAGACATAAACTAAACACGGGTAAATAAAAATGAAAATAACGGAAGGATGCAAAGAAGCAGAAAGGAAATCCAGCGTGTCATTTTAATTTTTCAAAAGATATAAACACGGGTTTATAAAAAGGAGGGTATGTGTATGGCAATGAATATTGATGTGGACAAGCACCTGAGTTTCACCATGAACACAAAGCTGTTTCCCATGATTGGATGTCCGATGGGCCAGAGCAGCGGATCCTACGGTTACAATCCCTTATTCGAGGGAAATGGAATCGATGAGATCATGTGGCCGGTGGAAATTCCGGAGGGCGGTCTGGAGGACTTCGTAAAAGCATTCAAGACACTGGGAATGAGACATTTCACAATTACAATGCCACATAAAGCAGCAATCATCCCTTATCTTGATATTGTTGATGAACACTCCAGAATCTTCAATTCTGTGAATGCAGTAAAGGTTGAATCAGATGGAAAGCTTCATGGAGCCGGTTTTGACGGCAAAGGCAATATGGCAGCTATCGTCAATGCCGGTGTAGATGTGAAGGGCATGGATGTAGCGATCATCGGCGCCGGAAGCATTGTTGGTGTTATTCTTCTTGCAATGGCTGAACATGGGGCCAAGAAGGTAACTCTGATCAACCGGACGGAAGCGAGAGCAAAGCATCTGATCGATGTGGTTCATGAGCACACGCAGATGGAGATCGAGTATCTTCCTTATACCAATGAGAACCTTGACCTTGCAGCTTCCAGATGCGACTTCTTAATGCAGGCAACGCCTCAGGGACTTTTCGGATTCCCTGCAGATTATGAATATCTCGGCTTCCTGGATAAATTAAAACCGGAAGCAGTTGTAATGGAGAATATCGTAAATCCTCCGATGACGAAGTTTGCTGCCAAAGCAAAAGAAAATGGTCACAAAATGATTTACGGCGTGGACATGATGATCGGCCAGCTGGCAGAAATCTTTGAATTCTGTTTCGGCTTCAAGCCTTCACCGGAGTCTGTTGAAAAGTCCAAGAAGAATGTATATGAATACTTTGGACTTTAAACAATAAGGCAGTATAGTCCAGCCGGACAGAACCTGCCCGGCGATCACTATAAAAAATGTAAAGGAGTAAAACTTATGGGAAAGATCTACAAATCCATGCAGACACTTCTCGATGTCTGCGCTCAGTGTAAGAAGGATGAAAAGATCCTGATTATCACTGACCCGGATGCACTCCCGATTGCTCAGGCATTATGGGATGCTGCGGAAGATTATCCGGAAAGAAGTATGATCATGATGCCGACTCAGACAACTCATGGTCAGGAGCCGACAGCACTGGTTGCAGCAGCTATGATGGCAGCAGATGTCATCTTCCGTCCTACCACATTCTCTATTTCCTCTACCGATGCGAAGAGAAATGCATGCGCAAACGGAGCACGTGACCTGAACTGTTCGGACTACGATGCAAGAATGCTGGAGAGCGGCGGACTTTATGCAGACTTTGAAGGACTTGGTGAAGTTATGGACCGTGTTGCTGAGAAGTATGTAGGAAAGACTGTTGAAATCACAACGCCTCTAGGCACACACATCACGGCAGACATCACAGGAAGAAAGAACCTTCCTCAGTACGGAAGAAGCATTGTTCCTGGTCAGTCCTCTTCCCCGCCCGACATTGAATGTGCAATCGGCGCAAATGTCGGAACCATGGAAGGCGTGGCCTACATTGATGGATCCATCCCTCATCCGCTTTTGGGCCTGATCAAAGAGCCGATTCGCTTTGATATTAAGGGAAGCAAGATCGTAAAGATCTCCGGCGGCGAGCAGGCAGACATCTTTGCAAAGATTCTGGAAGACCTGAAGGCAACATATAAGAATGGTGAGCAATATCATGTTGGTGAGATCGGAATCGGAATGAACCCCGCTTGCGAGTTAACCGGCAGAATGCTTGAAGACGAAGGATGCTACGGCACAGTACATTTCGGCGTTGGTGATGACCGTGGTTTCTGCGGAAGCTATGCACCTGCTGATTACACAGGGGCAAATACCTGTGCATCTCACTTAGACTGTGTATTCAGAAATCCTACTTTGACAGTAGACGGCAAGGTGATTCTGAAGGATGGCAAGCTGGCAGACGAGTTTATTAAAGGGACTGTAATGGATCCCGACAAAAAATAGGAGGCTGGAGTTATGGGAGTAATCAATCCTAACGATTATCCTCAGGGACTGATGTTTTCTGACGAGATTCAGAAGCAGGTCAGAGATCGTTTCTGCAACATTGACAGCGATAGCTATGGTGAAAGAGTTTTCTTTGAAAACTCCGGTGGTTCTCTGAGATTAAAGGCTTGTGCAGAGAGTGTCAAGGTCGACACCCATCCCGACTGTCCTGGCCGACACCAGAAGCAGGCAGATATTCAGGGTACATATGTAGAACAGGGTTATAAGGATCTGCGGACAATCTTCGGAACAGAGAAAGGTTCCATTATTACAATGCTTTCCGCATCCCAGACCATGTTTAATATTATTGGTGCAATCGTAGCTGGTGTTCCCGGAAAGAATATGGTTGTTTCCTGTCTGGAGCATCCTTCAGGGTTTGACTCGGTTCAGTACTATGCAGAGCGCTATGGACTGGAGCTTCGAGTAATGCAGAGTAATCCTGCGACCGGCGGTATCGATGTTTCCGAAGTGGAACGTCTCGTAGATAAAGATACAGTTCTGTTAAGCTGTATGTATTCCTGCAACATTACAGGAGCGATCAATGATATTCCTGCTTTCGTAAAGGCTGCAAGAGCAATCAAGCCCGACCTGTACATTGTTGTAGATGCGGTTCAGCATATTCCTCACGCAGCAGTTAACGTAGAAGAGCTGGGGATCGACGCAATGGATTTTGCACCCTATAAATTCTTCGGTCTTCGTGGTTCAGGTATCGGCTGGGTATCCGACAGATGTGCGGTACTGCCTCATAACAGAATCCTGTGTTATCCGGAAGCTCAGTGGGAGCTTGGTTCTACCGCTCCTCATCTGTTTGCTAACTGGAGCGCAATCGTTGACTATGTATGCTGGCTTGGTTCTCAGTATCTGGAAAGCGATAACCGCAGAGAGCTTTTCGAAGAAGGCATGAACAGAATCGAGCTCCATGAGCGTGCGCTTCTGAACCGTGCACTGGAGGGAACAGACGAGCTTCCCGGACTTCGTGCGATCAAGGGTCTGACGGTACAGTGTGATAATCCGAATCTGACACAGAGAGATTTCATTTTACCGATCACCTTTGACAATATGGACGTAACGTCTGCAGTAAAGGAATATGTAAAACGTGGTATTTATGTATTTGAGCGTAAGTCTCCCAGCCATTATTCCAAGAGAATTGTTGAGTCCTTTGGACTGGACGGTGTGATTCGTGTATCTCCGATCCACTGCAATTCCAAGGAAGAGGTTGACAAATTCCTTAAGGCTTCTGCTGAGATCGCAGCATTATAAGCCAAAACCCGACATTCACATAGTACAGCAAACAATGTGTACTGTTACTGCTGTTTAAGTGTTATCTGTCCTCCAATCAAGGGGGGTGGGAGGGCAGAAGCACTTAACTACATACAGGGAGGTATTATATGAAGAAGTTTTTATCGATTGTTTTATCCGCAGCAATGATTTTTTCGTTAGCAGCCTGTGGCGGAAGCGAGACCGGAGGAACAAAGGCGGCTGAGGGAACGAAGGCAGCAACTGAGGGAACAAAGGCTGCTGGTACAACCGATGACAAGGCAAGTGGGGATACGGTTAAGATTGGCCTGATGGTTTCCTTTACCGGTTCTGGCGTACAGTGTGGTGAAGAATGTCAGGCACTGGCAGAAATTTTTGAAGATGTTATTAACAACAAGCATGATGATTTAAATCTTCCTTTCGCATCAGACGAAGGTCTTCCAAACTTAGGAGGCAAGAAGATCGAATTTGTTGTTGGTGACCAGAGTACAACCGAGATCGCACAGAGCGAAGCGGAGCGTCTGATCACGGAGGAAGGCGTTATTGGTATTTGTGGCAACTTCTCTTCCGCAACAACAAAGACCGTTATGGTAGTTGCTGAAAAATACGGCGTACCGGTTATCTCCGAGGGTACCTCCATGTCTCTGCTCGAAGCAAACTATGAATACTTCGGAAGAAGCTTCCCTGGTGATGACCTCTTTATCGAAGAGTCTTTCAACTACCTGGATTCCCTGAACAAAAAGGGTACCACAGACATTAAGACCATCTGCCTTGTATCTGAGGACTCTGAGTTCGGTACCAACATTGCAAATGTAGAAAAATCTGTAGCAGAAAAGCATGGTTATGAGGTCGTTGAAAACATCTCCTATAACAAGGACGCAACCAATGTAACCTCTGAGGTTATGAGGGTTAAGGCTGCTGATGCGGATGTTGTTATGATGAGTTCTTACGCAGCAGATGCGCTTCTGTTCATGAATGAGTATAAAACCCAGAACTACTTCCCCAAGATGCTGTTCGGACAGAGAGGCGGCTTCATGGCTTCCGATTTCGCACTGAACCTTGGTGAAAATTCTGACTATGTATTAACAACTTCCAGATGGAACTCTGATATGGACAACGATGCGTCCAGACAGCTGGTTGACATGTTCAAGGAGAAAACTGGTCTGACTCTGATTGGTGATACGCTTACATCTGTATGGGATGGTATTGTAATCGCAGTTGCAGCTAACCAGGCTGGTTCTACTGATGGCGCTGAGATCCGTAAGGTTATGGAAGAAGGCGTAGATGTTAAGCCCGATGAAGATCCTTTCGGTCTTGAAGGCTATGTATACTCCGGCGCAGGCCAGAACGAATACGGCAGAGCTATCGTTCTTCAGTACATGGGCGGCTCTCTGATTACTGTATATCCTGATTCTCAGGCCAGTGCAGATATCGTTTACCCTGCAAAGGGCTGGAACGAAAGATAGTAACAGCAGTTATTGAAATAACGGTGTAAAATAATTCAACAGGCAGAAGCGGATAGTGATATAGAATGGTATATTAGCGGCCCTTCTGCCTGTTTTGCATCAAAAGACGGATGAAATTGGAAAGGATGGGCTGCTTATGTTTCTGCAGGTACTGTATGAGGGCTTGACGATGGGAACCATTTATGCCCTGTATGCAATGGGTATCGCTCTGGTATGGGGCGTTATGAATATCCTTAGCTTTTCGCAGGGTGAGTTTATGATGGTGGCCATGTATCTCACCTTCTTTATTACAAAATCACTGGGAGTAGATCCTCTGGCTGCAATGCCTTTTGTAGTTGTATTTATGTTCCTGTTTGGAGTCCTGATCTATAAGACCCTGATCGCACGTGCGTTGAAAGGGCCGGTTCTTTCTCAGAGACTTGTTACTTTTGGTCTTGGTATGGTTCTGACAAACGGAATGATCCTGCTTGCAGGCGGCCAGACAAAGAGTATCACAAACAAGATTTTTTCCGGAAGCTTTGATTTCCTCGGAATCACGGTAAGCCGTGAAAAATTATTCCTGTTATGCACATCACTCATTGTAACAGTTTTGTTATTTTGGTTTATGAATAAAACGAAACTCGGAAAAGGTATCCGTGCAACTTCCATGGATAAGGAAGCAGCCGGACTCGTTGGTATTAACACCGAGACTGCTTACATGGTAGCATTTGGTATTTCCGCAGCAATCGCAGGTGCCTGCGGCTGTGCAATGACGTATTACTACTACTTCCAGCCCAGCATTGGTACCAACTTCATGATCTTCGGTTTCATTGCAGTTTGCCTTGGTGGTTTCGGAAGCATTGGCGGCGCATTTGTCGGCGGTCTGATCATGGGTGTTGTCGATCTGTTTGCAGGTACCTATCTGAGTGTATCATTTAAATACCTGGCAGTCAGTGTGATTTTCCTGTTAATCGTTACATTTAGGCCTAAGGGATTATTTGGGAGGTAATGCAGATGAAAACTTTACTGAAAAACGAAAAAAGCTTTCTGACCCGTACGGCCATTATTATGCTGGTGCTTTGCCTGATCCCGGCAGTGCTCCGCGGAGAATTCTTCACCAGTACCTTATGCCTGGCTGTAATCTGGTCTATCATGGGAATCGGCTGGAATGTCCTTGGCGGATATGCCGGACAGGTATCTAACGGACATGCTATGTTCTATGCAATCGGCGCTTATATCAGTGCTCTGATGTTAAAGTGGTGGCACATTACACCCTGGATTTCTATGTTTGTTGCAGCAGCTGTCTGCGCAGTGCTTGCGTTTATCCTTGGTTATCCGCTTCTTCGTCTGCGTGGTCACTATTTTGCAATTTCGACCATGGCAATCGTAGAGTGTGTAAGAATCATCTTTACAAACTGGAATCTGATCGGTGGTGCAACCGGTGTCAGCTACTTAGAGAAGAGCATGAGCCCCTGGTATACTCTTCAGTTTAACAACCGTGTGCCTTACTACTATATCCTGCTTGTATTCCTGTTAATCTTCGTATGCATCAGCCGTGTGATCGAGCGTACCAAGTTCGGTTATTATCTGAGAGCAATCAAGGCAAATCAGGATTCTGCAGAGAGTGCCGGCGTAAACTCCACCGTATATAAGCGCCGTGCGTATATGATCTCCGCAGCAATTGTTGGTATTGCAGGCGCTTTATATGCACAGTACATTCAGTACATCGATCCTCTGTCCCTGCTTCCTCTTTCCAACTCCATGCTGATCGTTCTGGTCGTAGTAATGGGCGGTATCGGAACCATCTGGGGACCTGTACTCGGTGCATTCATTATGACGTTCATCAACCAGTATGCAAGAGCACTGTTCAACCAGATGAGTGGTCTGAATATGTTCATCTATGGCGTCCTGGTAGTTGTTATCGTATTATTCCTGCCTAAGGGACTTGTTTCTCTGATTCCGAACAAGAAGGGAAAGGTGTCCGCAAAGAAGACTGCAAAGGAGGAGAAATAATATGGCTTTGCTTGAGATCAAACATGCAACAAAGGCATTCGGCGGCCTGAAGGCCAATGAGGATGTAACCTTTGATGTAGAAGAAGGAACCATCGTTGGTGTTGTAGGACCAAACGGTGCAGGAAAGACCACGTTGTTCAATTCCATCAGCCGGACCCATGACCTGACATCCGGCCAGATCATCTTCAACGGAAAAGACATTACAAAGATGCGGGCATATCAGGCGTGTCTTTTGGGTATGGGACGTACATATCAGATTCCCCAGGCACTGGAGGATATGACCGTAATGGAAAATATCATGGTTGGTGCGCTGGCAAAGCGTCCCAAGGTAAAGGATGCCATGGAATTTGCGGAAGAGATCGCAGAGTTCTGTGGTCTGAGCAGCCTCGGTGACAAGCTGGCGTCCGGTCTGAACGTTATGCAGAAAAAGAGACTTGAAATCGCGAGAGCACTGGCAGGAGAACCAAAGATCCTTCTGCTGGACGAGGTAATGGCCGGTCTGAACGGTGTAGAGCGTGACGATGCGATCGAGCTGATTCGGAATATTAATGCCAAGGGCATTACCATTCTGATGATCGAGCATGTTATGAAGGTAGTTATGAGCGTTTCAACGAAGGTTGTTGTAATTGTTTCCGGTAAGAAGCTTATGGAAGGTTCTCCGGAAGAGGTTACTAATGATCCTGCAGTTATCAATGCATACTTGGGAGGTGGACATAATGCTGGTCGTTAAAGATCTGGTTTCAGGATATTCAAAAATGCCCGCGATCCATGGCGTATCCTTTAAAGTGGAAGAGGGCCAGGTAGTCGCAATCCTTGGTTCCAACGGAGCTGGTAAAACGACAACGTTAAAGACGGTTATGGGAATTTTACCTGCAATGTCTGGAAGTATCACCTACCAGGGAGAGAATCTGATTGGAACCCCTTCTCATAAGATGGCTGCAAAGGGAATCAGCATGGTTCCCGAAGGACGTCATCTGTTTCCGAAGCTTTCGATCTATGACAACCTGATGATGGGCGCTTATACGATTAAAGATAAGAATAAGATCAAGGAAAAGCTGGATGTTATTTATGACATCTTCCCGATTCTGGCAGAACGAAAGACACAGCTTGCAGGAACCATGTCCGGTGGTGAACAGCAGATGGTCGCAATCGGCCGGGCTCTGATGTGTGATCCGAAGCTTCTAATCCTTGACGAGCCGTCTCTTGGTATCATGCCCAAGCTGGTAGATGAGATCTTCGAGTTTATTAAGACCATCAATAAGATGGGTGTGACGATCGTTATCATTGAGCAGAATGCCGAGAAGACACTTGCATTTTCGGATTATGCGTATGTAATTTCTGATGGTAAGACGGTAATTGAAGGAACTGCTCAGGAACTGATGAATGATGATCAGGTACAAAGAGTATATCTTGGTATTGATTAAGGAGGTCATATATGCTGAAAGAAATCTCACTGGAAGGAAAAACCGCGCTGGTAACAGGCGGTGCGACTGGTATTGGATTTGCTATCTCAACTGAGCTGGCAGACGCCGGTGCACATGTGATCATTGTCGGACGTCGTCAGGAGAAGCTGGACGAGGCAAAGAAGCAGCTTGGAGACAAGTGTACCTGCTATCAGTTTGATGTAACGGAGACTGAGAAGCACGCTGAGTTCATCCAGATGCTTGAGAATGATGCACCGATTGATGTCCTGGTAAACTGTGCCGGTATTAATAATAAGAAGGATTACTTTGACTTTACGGCAGAAGAGTTTGACAAGATCGTAGAGACTCAGGCAAAAGCGCCGTTCATGTTATCCCAGGAAGTGGCAAGACATATGAAGGAGCGGAAGAAGGGATCGATTATCCTGATCTCTTCACTGGCAGCAATTCTTGGTATGCATGAGATTCAGGCATATACCGTCTGCAAGAGCGGTATGAAAGGTCTTGCGAGAAGTCTTGCCAGAGACCTTGGCCCTTACGGCATCCGTGTAAACAGCCTGAACCCCGGATTTGTATATACCGATATGCTTCGGAATACGAATCTGAAAACTCCTGAGAGGTTAAAAGAGATTGAAGACCGTACTCCGATGAGAGGATTTACTCTGCCGAAGGATCTTGGAATGGCTGCCGCTTTCCTGGCTTCTGATGCAGCACGGTTCGTTACCGGAATTGATCTTGTTGTTGATGGTGGAATCAGCAGCTCGTTCCTGATTTAATTATTCATTCGTATATAAATAGGAGGGATTACTTATGGCACAGAAGCTTGTACCGTCCGGACATTTACTTGAAATGTTTATGCCTTACAGAGATGATGAGAAGAGAATGCTGGAAGTTTTAAAGAAAGCCGCTTCCTGCGGATTTTATAAGAATGTGGAGCTTCCCGCATTTAAAGACAAGTACCGTAAGATGTATGTTCGGAATACGTTGGAGGAGAATGGCTTAACGGCAACGACCTTTGTTACACCTTATGTAAAGGAAAAGAAGCTTTCCTTATGTGATCTGGACGAGAGCAGAAGAAGAGAAGCAATCGAACTTTGCAAGGAATATGCCGGACATGCTTCCGATATCGGTATTATGCACTTCGGCGTTCCCAGCGGTGATGATCCCGGCGATGAAAAGCGTGCCGAGGCAAAGAAGGTTATGGCGGAATCTCTGGTTGAGCTGGCAAATTATGTGAAGGGGCTTGGCATGAACCTGACCATTGAACCTCTGGATCGCTATGCTTACAAAAAACAGCTCATTGGACCGATGAAAGAAACCAGCATCTGGTTTGCTCCCATTCATGAGGCTTGTCCGAATGTATTCATTCACTGGGACAGCGCACATGAGGCACTTGGTGAGACCGATCTGATGCATTCTATTGAATATGTAGCACCGTTTATCGGTCAGTTCCATCTGTGTGACGCAATCACGGATGTAAATCATCCCTGCTATGGCGATCTTCACATGGAAGTGGCAGAAGCTCCGGATTGGAAAACAGAAGGCTTCCTGACTCCTGAGGTTGGCGCTCAGATCCTTAGAAAGATTGCAGCTTATGATAAGCCGGAAGGTGTTAAACACGTATGTGTGGCAGTAGAAGTTCTCGGCCATCCCGGGGACAATCTCTGGAACAAAGAGAAGAATGCAAGAGAGTTCCTGGCAAAATGTTTTGAACTTGCTGAAATGTAACGCTTGAAAACAGAGAGGTAACTAGGCATGGTAGTGAAAGAAAAACTTGCAGCTCTGTCCATGTGCTACAGCATTACGGTGATGGAATATCATGGAAGAGAATACTGCATCAGTGCTTCGGAAGAACGTGACGGCGGGATCGTCATGATCGATACAGAAACAAAGGCAGTTTCCGAGCTCGAAGGCCTGGCAGGCGGTGTCATGGCAGTTATCCCGATCCCGGAACATGAGGGAGAGTTCCTTTCCATCCAGAAGTTCTATCCGATCTTTGATTCCGGAAAAGCACAGGTGGTTCGCTGCCGCATCTCGGGGGAAATATCCCCGAAGATGCAGGCAGAGGTATCGGTGGTAGCGGATATTCCGTTTGTACACCGGATCGCACTTGCCGGAACACCCGGAAAGAGAAAGATCATCGCTGCGACCCTCTGCCGGGACAAGGCATTTATCGATGACTGGTCCCAGCCGGGTTCGGTATACGAGTATGATCTGGATGAGAATTTCAAGGTTGTGGGCATCACGCCCCTGATTCAGGGGATCACCAAGAATCATGGGATGTATTTATATGAGAAGCAGGGTGGTTCTTATATTCTGATCAGTGGCGAGCAGGGTGTATGGGTCATTGATGAAAAGTCCGGATTCAGGAAGCTGAGTGAAGAAGCCATCAGCGACCTGTGTATGTTTGACGTGGACGGAGACGGCATTGATGAGATGGTATGCATCGCACCGTTCCATGGAGATCATATGAAGGTGTTTAAGAAAAAAACGGCGGACTGGGAATGCATCGCAGATGAGCCCATTCATTTTGGCCATGCAATCTGGAGCGGAATGTGCGGAGAGAAGCCGCTGATCATTTCCTGCAGCAGAGGAGAAGATAAGTGTACAAGGATCTACCGGCCGGTGATCAGGAAAGGGGAATTCCTGCTGGAGAGCACAGACATTGATGAAGGGGTTGGTGCATCCAATATCCATGTGGTGGAGAAGGACGGAGCGGTCGTGCTTTATGCGGCAAACCATGGAATCGGCCAGGTAGCGCGTTATACCATTATGGAGTAAATGCGCTTAAAAAGAGAAGAGGGGAATATAATTATGAAGATTTCGGAAAAGATCCAGAAATGTGGTCTTTCTCCCATGCGGAAGTTTCACCCTTATGCAGTGAAGGCGGAGAATGCGGGGAAGAAGATTTATCATCTGAACATCGGACAGCCGGATATTAAAACACCGGAGATGTACTTTGATGCAGTTCATGAATTTCATAAGCCGACCCTGGCCTATGCACCGTCACCGGGTCTTCCGGTCATGGTAAAGGCTGTTCAGGACTATTATGAGAAGATCGGCGTAGGGCTGAAGGAAGAAGATATCCTGATCACGACAGGTGGAAGCGAAGCACTCCAGATCCTGATGAATGTGATCCTGGATCCCGGCAGCGAGGTTTTGATACCGGAGCCGTTTTATCCGAATTATAATACCATGATCACTCTGGCGGGCGGCGTGATCCATCCGATCCCTACGACCCCGGAGGAAGGCTACCGTTACGCAAAGCGCGAGAAGATCGAAGCCTGCATCAATGAGAACACAAGAGCCATCATGGTGACCAATCCCGGAAATCCGACTGGTCTGGTAGTGAGCCGTGAGGAGATGCGTGTAATCGCCGATGTGGCAAAAGCCCATGATCTTTATATCATTGGCGACGAAGTTTACCGTGAGTTTGTATATGGAGACGAGCCGCTGGCATCCATGGCGCAGTTAGAAGATGTACAGGAGAATGTGGTGCTGATCGATTCCGTATCGAAGCGGTTTTCCGCATGCGGAGCCCGTGTCGGAGCCCTGATCTCCAAAAACCGTGAGGTGATGAGTCAGGCGATGAAGATGGCTCAGTGCCGTCTGTCGGTGGCAACCCTGGATCAGATCGCCAGTGCAAAGCTGTATGAGTGCGGTCCGGAATACTTTGCGGCAGTCCGTGAAGAGTATAAGAAGCGCAGGGATACCTGTTATGAGATGATCCGGAAGATCCCCGGAGTGGTATGTGCAGAGCCTCAGGGAGCGTTCTATCTGATGGCAGCCCTTCCGGTGGATGATGTGGAGAAGTTCCAGATCTGGCTGCTGGAGGAGTTTGAGGACAAGGGAGAGACTGTCATGTTTGCACCTGGCGGCGGCTTCTACAAGACGAATGGAAAAGGCAATAATGAGATCCGTATCGCCTACGTCCTGAAGCAGGAGGATCTGATCCGTGCAATGGAGCTGCTGGCAATGGGAATCGAGGCTTATAATAAAAAGCAGGCTGAGATTTCCGGAGCAGGGAAAGGAGAATCACTTTATGAAAATTGTAGTGCTCGACGGATACACAGAAAACCCGGGGGATCTGAGCTGGGAAGGCTTTGAGGCTCTGGGAGAGCTTACCGTATATGACAGAACCGCGGCGGAAGAGGTGGTTTCCAGAATTGGAGATGCAGAGCTTGTAATTACCAACAAAACTCCTATTCCGGCGTCTGTATTTGAACAGTGCCCGGGAATCCGTTACATTGGGGTTCTGGCAACCGGATACAATGTGGTCGATGTGAAAGCGGCGGCAGAAAGAAATATTCCGGTAACAAACATTCCTACGTATGGAACTGATGCCGTCGGTCAGTTTGCCATTGCACTGTTGCTTGAAATCTGCCATCATATCGGTCACCATAATCAGGCAGTTCATGAGGGCAGATGGAGCAGCTGTGAAGATTTTTGTTTCTGGGATTATCCGCTCATGGAGCTGAGTGGAAAGACCATGGGAATCATCGGATATGGCCGGATCGGCCGGGTAACCGGAAAAATCGCACAGGCGCTTGGCATGAACGTACTGGCGTATGACACGAATGGAAAGCATGGAGCGATTACGGAGACCAGCCGTTATACGGATCTGGATGAACTGTATGCGAAGTCTGATGTGATTGCACTTCATTGTCCGCTGTTCCCGTCTACGGAAGGCATGATCAATAAGGAAACCATTGCCAGAATGAAAGATGGTGTGATTATTCTGAATAATTCAAGAGGCCCCCTGATCGTGGAAGAGGATCTGGCAGAGGCACTGGAGAGCGGAAAGGTACGTGCGGCCGGCCTGGATGTGGTTTCAACCGAACCGATCCGGGAAGATAATGTTCTTTTAAAGGCGCCGAATTGTATTATTACACCTCATATTTCCTGGGCACCGAAGGAGGCAAGAAAGCGTCTGATGGATATTGCTGTAAATAATTTAAAGCAGTATCTGGCAGGAACGCCGGTAAATGTTGTGAATTAAAAGCTTGCGTGGGGGAGGCTTACAAAAATGGGGAATCGAGCAAAAGAGTTATTAAAAGAAGGTAAAATGTCACTGGGCGGCTGGGAGAGCCTGAATAATGCAGGGGCAGCCGAGGTGATGGCAAGAGCTGGATTTGACTGGATCGCAGCGGATGTGGAGCATGCTTCTCATTCTGTTCAGGATTTTGCGTATATGGCAACCGCAGTAAAGGCACAGGGCTGTGTTCCGATTGCCCGCGTATTTGATAAAAGTATGTGTTCGATCCGGCGGATTCTTGATGCGGGAGCCATGGGCGTGATTGTGCCGATGATCCGTACTGCCGATGATGCGAGAGAGGTCGTAAAAGCGGCAAAGTTTCCACCGCTTGGAATCCGCGGGGCCGGAGCCGGCCCGTACTGCGGGTATGGAATTACCTTGAATGAAGCAATTGCCACCGGGAATGAGGAGACACTGGTAATTGTCATGGTAGAGACAAAAGAAGCTGTGGAAAATATTGATGAGATTCTGGAGGTAGAAGGAATCGATGGGATTTTCATGGGACCGTTTGATCTTTCCTGTTCCTATGGATTCCCGGGCGACATTACAAATCCAGTTGTTTCGGCTGCAATGGTAAAGGTGCGGGAATCCTGCAAAAAGCATGGAAAAGCAGCAGGTATGCATGTAATTCCCAATGATGAAAAGATTTTGTCAGATGCGATTGAAAAAGGATTTACGTTCCTTGCACTGTCCTTTGATTCCAATTTTATCTATCTTGGATCCAGGGGAATGTTGGAAACCGCAAAAAAAGCAGCTGAAGCAGTAGGAACAAAATAGCCATAATCAGCATTTAAACAGAAATAAAGCAGCCGGAGACTCCAGGACATCAGTTCTGGAGTCTCTGTCTGCAAACGGGACAATTTTTAAAATGTCAAATTATTTTCCAGAAATCCGCCCTCCTATTTTTGATAAAACCGGCAGAGGTTATCCATACGGGCGCTCATGTTGGCGAACAGAAGATCCACCAGGGTAACGGCAGTCATAGCCTCCACCACCACAACGGCGCGGGGAACGATCATGGGATCGTGGCGTCCGTGGATGGAGATGGAAACGGCTTCTCCGTTTCGGTTCACGGTTGGCTGTACGCGGGAAATCGAAGGGGTAGGTTTAAAGGCCGCACGGATCAAAATGTCTGATCCGTCACTCATACCGCCCAGGATTCCTCCGGCATGATTGGAGGCTTTTTTTAATGGTGCACCCGGTGCTGCGGCAGGAAGAAAGGGATCATTGTTCTGAGAGCCGGTGCTTTTTGCGGCAGCGAATCCATCACCGATTTCCACGCCTTTTACAGCTCCGATGGAGAACAGTGCTTTCCCCAGGCAGGCATCCAGCTTGTCAAAGACCGGTTCTCCGATGCCGACAGGCATACCGGTCACACAGCAGGCAACGACGCCGCCAACCGAATCCTGTTCCGAGATCTTCTGGTCGGCAAGAATACGAACCTGTTCCGCAGCGTTGGAATCCGGCATACAGAATGGGTTGGAGGCACAGACAGAAAGATCCACCTGTTCACAGGCGATTCCTCCGATCTCCTCCGCATAGGCGTGAACCTCAATTCCAAGAGCTGCAAGAATCTTTATGGCAACGGCTCCGGCGGCAACTCTGGCAGCCGTTTCCCGACCGGAGGAGCGTCCGCCGCCGCGGTAATCGCGAAAACCGTATTTTTCATCAAATCCATAGTCGGCATGACCGGGGCGGTAGCAGGCAGCAATCTGGGAATAATCATGAGAACGCTGATCCTTGTTAAAGATTACCATGGAAATCGGAGTCCCGGTAGTTTTTCCTTCAAAAACGCCGGAAAGGATCTCAACGGCATCTCCCTCGGCGCGGCCGGTGGTATAGCGGCTCTGTCCCGGTTTCCGGCGATCCAGAAAGGGCTGAATATCGCCTTCAGAAAGGGAAAGTCCGGCCGGACAGCCATCCACAACGACCCCCAGTGCCTTTCCGTGGGATTCGCCCCAGGTGGCAAAGGAGAACTGTTTTCCATAGATAGAACCTGACATGGGAATACCTCCATTGATAAAGCCGGTCTGATCCCCGGCTGATTTTCTGTTTCCAGTATAAAGGAAATCCTTTACTTTTACCAGATTTTTTTCTATAATGGCGGAGAAAAAAAGAAAAAGTCAGATCAGTGACTGCGGAGAATAGAAAGAAAAAGAGAACGAACAGGTGCTCCGGCAGAAGGAAAGGAAGGATATCATGTTAAAAAGTGTGATTTTCGATATGGACGGCGTACTGGTCAACAGCGAGCCGCTTCATTATCAGGCATTCGTGAGGACACTGGCACAGTGGGGAAAATGTCTGACGTATGAAGAATATAAGAAATACATCGGAACGACCAACGCAGTGATCTGCGAAGGTCTGGTAAAAACCTATGATCTGTCGGTTACCCCGGAGGAGTTCAATGAGATCATGAAAAAACATAAGGCGGATGTTTATGCCGAGGTGGGATATCCCGGAATCCCCGGAGTACCGGAAATGCTCCGTTCGTTTAAAGAAGCAGGCTATACGATGGCGGTGGCTTCCTCTTCGCCTTATGAAAACATTGTAAAGACAACAAAAGAGCTGGGGATCCATGAATATTTTGATCAGCTGGTCAGCGGTGAGAGCGTAGAACATCCGAAGCCTGCGCCGGATGTATTTTTAAAGGCGGCAAAGGCACTTGGGACGGCACCGGAGGAATGTCTGGTGGTGGAGGATTCCTGCCACGGCGTCCATGCAGCAAAAAATGCCGGAATGCCCAGCATCGGTTTTATCAATCCCGATTCCGGAGACCAGGATCTTTCCTGCGCCACCAGACAGACCAGGGACTTCCATGAAGTAGACGCCTCTTACGCAGAAGAAGTGTACAAAATCTGGAAAAACCGCCAGTAAAAAAAAGCCTGCCCCACAGAACTCAGCACCTTGATTGTCAGACCCTATCAGTGGAGCGTGCAAAGACAAGGAAGATCCCATGCAGCGGGATCTCAGAGGCGACTTTGGGTGGAGCCGGGTGAGAACCGCTGCTGGGATCAACTGGAGTTTACGGGCGGAACCCTTCAAAGATAAAGAGATCGAATTGTTTTTTGCATACTTCCATATCTTCTTTTGAGCGTATCGTCCATGCCACGGACAGATTCCGGTACAGGTTTTTACATAACCGTCTGGACAGTGCTCCGGCGCAGGTGAAGTCATAGGCGATGAAGTCCGGCTTTGTCAGAAAGTTAAACAGAAGATGATGGAGCGGAGAAAGATATACATAATGAAACGGGGAGGATACTTCCCGGAATTTGGCGGAGAGCTGGCCCCGGACGATCTGAGGCCGGTTCTTTTTATACCATCGGAGCACCAGCGGGTTAAAGGATTCGATACAGTAAAGGCCGGAATAATGCTTCAGAAGCCGGTCGCAGACCCGGCAGACGGAGGTATCGAATAATTCCACCTTATACTCGATCAGAAGGGGGACACGGCCATTTACCGTGTCCAGAACCTCTTCAAATTTCGGAATCCGCTCGTTGGTACCGTTCAGCCGAAACATCGACAGCTCTTCCCAGGTGAAACGGCAGACTTTACCGGATACGCCGCAGACACGGTCAAGGGTAAAGTCATGGAATACGACAGGAATCCCGTCCTTCGTGAGCTGAACATCCAGCTCAATGCCATATCCGGCATCTGCCGCAGCATGGAACGCCGGAAGAGAGTTCTCCGGTACATTTATTCCGGGAACGGGGTGAAACGGGACAGAAACCTGTCGGTGGCTGCTGCCGGAGGATGACTGGGTATCACGGCTTTCCGGAAAGATCCGTCGTCTGACGGGCAGCTCCGGAGTTACATCATGAAGCCCGCGGTGGGCATAATAATACCGGCGAAGCTCTGAAACGTCGTCCTTCTTTCCAAGGGCCGGCATGATAAGAAACAGGTAAAGAAGCGGAAGCCCCGGAAAGAAGGCAAAAATCAGAATCAGGATCAGGAACAGGCTCATAGTGTCAGGATCTCCCCGTCATCAGGAACAAACAAGGTTCCGTGATAATACTGGCGTCCTTCTGCCAGATAGCGTTCTTTCCGGTGTGCAATATCCTTGTCTTCCGTATGCCAGAGTACCAGGTTCGGAATATGAAGGCTTTCTGCCAGTTCGCAGGCGTCCTTAACCGTGCTGTGATGCTTTTCGTAAGGCTTGAACCGGTCGCGGTCGCCGTAAAGGCAGAAGGCTTCATGCAGAAGCCAGTCACTTCCGGCCACATACCGCTCACAGCCGGGATTATACGGCTCGTCTCCGGCACAGGTCAGCTTCTTTCCGTTCTTCAGAACCGTAGTGAAGCCGAACTGACGTGCCTTGGTGGAAAGAATATCAAAAAACGTCACCTCATAATCCAGGATCTTATGGGTGTCTCCGTCGGAAAGCGGAACAAATAAAATCCGGTCATCAAAGAAATCACAGAATTTTTTCTGGATCGTCAGACGGCAGAGGGTTTTAATGGTCTCGACCAGTCCATCGTGACAGTAGATGGTCAGGTTTCCTTCGTAGCTGCCCTTTTTCATGGCAGTGGCGATCATACGGATAATCCATACCATTCCAAGAATGTGGTCATTATGTTCGTGGGTAACAAAGACATGATGGATTTTTGTCAGAGGGACATTCATATCTTCCAGGATCCGCAGAATCCCGTTTCCGCCGCCGGCATCCACCAGGAAATATTCTTCCTCATCGCGGATCGCAAAGCAGGTGTTGTAGCATCGTGTAGCCTGGGCATTGCCCGTGCCGAATACATATAATTCTTCCATGGAAAACCATCCTTTCAAATTCGGTTTCAAATTCAGTTTCAAATTCAGTAAAAAACAGGTATAAATCAAAAGGTTTGTCGCATAAAAACTTTGTTTTGTTCCACCGGAATTATACTATATAAGCAGGGACGGCGCAAGGGCTGCGTCCAGTTCACGAAAAATTCAGAATTTGTTTGCATTCGATTCATTGACGGGGAAGCGGAAAACAGCTATGATTAAACAAGATGGCCTGTGATCAGGCGATAAAAGAAATTAGGAAAAGCAGGAGAGAAACAGTCATGGGTGGATTTCGAGATAAATTGAACCGGATGATGTATGGAAGATATGGGAATGATCAGCTTAATAAAGCAATTCTGATCCTCATGATCATCTGCCTGGTGATTTCCATGTTTACGCGGATCCAGGCGTTTTATATGATCGCGCTGGTTGGTCTTCTGCTGGCATATTACCGGATGCTGTCGCGGAACATTTCAAAGCGGGGCATGGAAAACACCCGTTATCTGAAAGCAACCGCCGGGCTTCGTGGAAAATTTCAGAAAATGAAAAACCGGAGTGCCGATAAGACACACTGCTATTTTCAGTGTCCGTCCTGCCATCAGACAGTCCGGGTGCCCAAAGGCAAGGGAAAGATCAGTATCACCTGCCCGAAATGCCGGCATGAGTTTATTAAGAGAACGTAACGGCACTTAAAACTGAAAGAATGGTTAGTTGAACAAAAAGCTCCCTGTCCTGCCGGAAAACCACAGTGTGATCCGGTAAGACAGGGGGCTTTGGCATGTTAATAGAAATGAGCGGAAATCAGTCAGCGTCGTTTCCGCTGTTCAAAATCCTTCAGGCTGGCCAGCGCCTCTTTTGACAGAGGCAGAAGGGCAATCAGGTTGAAGATAGTCATAAGACCGATTCCCACGTCGCCCAGGTCCCACACAAAGGTGTAGGCAGCCAGTCCGCCGATGAAGAGCATGGCGAGGGCAAGAAGCTTGTATCCGGTCTGGGCAGCCCAGCGGTCTCCAAACAGATAGGAGACGTTGGAACGGGCATAGAACAGAATACCGATAAAGGTTGTGAAGCTGAACAGCCAGAGGATCACAGCAATAAAAATCACGCCAAACTGACCTAAATGGGCATACATGGAAGCCTGGAGAAGATCCATGCCAGCCAGTCCGTCGATGGCACCGGCAGGAGCCAGCAGCATGATCAGGGCGGTACAGGTGCATAACAGGGTATCCACAAACACGCCGAAGGCCTGCATAATGCCGACCTTTGCCGGATGATCACTTTCAGCAGCTGCTGCCGCACAGGGGGCAGAGCCGGAGCCTGCTTCATTGGAGAAAAGACCGCGCTTGACGCCGTTCATGAGAACTGCCCCGAAACCGCCGGCTGCGATCTGGCGAAGTCCAAAGGCCTCGGAAAAGATACGGGAGAAAACGGATCCCAGCTGACCGGCGTTTAGGATGATCAGAACGATGGTGATCAGGATATAAAACGCAGACATGATGGGAACCAGAATATCCAGAACCTTTACGGTGGCATTTTTTCGCAGGACGATCAGCAGTGCGACAAGCACCAGCACAATGGTTGTATATAAAGGCGGAATAGAAAATGCATTGTGGAAGGCAGCGGTAACAGAGTTGCCGATCACCTGGCTGATGCCGCACCAGCAGATCAGGCCGGAGATGGCAAACAGGGATGCAAGGATGCTTTTTTTCAGTGGTGTTTTCTGTTTGGACTGAATCCAGTCATGAATATAGTAGGCAGGACCGCCCCGGTAACCGCCGTATAACGGATCCTTCTGTTTATGAAGCTGTGCCAGAGTTGCTTCAACAAAGGCTGTGGCAGAACCAAGGAGTGCCGAGATCCACATCCAGAATACAGCACCGGCACCGCCAAAAGAAATAGCAGCGACCACGCCTACCAGGTTTCCCATGCCGACGCGGGTGGCTGTGGAAACGATCAGAGCCTGTATCGCCGAAAGGCCACCATGCTTTTGATCCTTCTTTTCTGTCAGTGTACGGAACATGTCCGGAATCAGACGGATCTGCATGCACCGCATCCGGATCGTAAAATAGATTCCGACAGGGAACAGAAGAAGCACCAGAGGCGGAAGACTTAAAACTCCATCGCCGGGCAGAGGCAGACGAATCCAGTCGCCCCACAGAAAGCCGTAGACACGGCTGATTAACGTGACAATAAAATTACCCATAATAAAAGAACCCTCCCCAATTATATGTCAAGTACGCTTTGTTCGCAAGGCAGGAGCGCCTGTAAAACGAAGCGCTGCGGCCAGCCTCCGGCTGACCGTAATAGTCATAGTATATAATAAAAAATGTGTTTTGTATAGAGGCGAAAATCCGTGAGAAATGATAGCTTAAAATATTGGTAAGAAATAATAGTTTAAAATATTGGTTGACAGATCCAGAATCATGTGGTATAAATTGAGGGTAGGTTTTTACCTGCCATACAGGGGTGTAGTTCAGTCGGTAGAACGTTGGTCTCCAAAACCAAATGTCGAGGGTTCGAGTCCTTCCGCCCCTGCTTTTTTTATATCTGATACCATGCGGGGCATTAGCGCAGCTGGGAGCGCGCCACACTGGCAGTGTGGAGGCCAGGGGTTCGAATCCCCTATGCTCCATATTGAAAACGCTCGGAACAATAACCGTTTCGGGCTTTTTGCTTATATAGAAGAAACAAAGGGGGATGAAAAGATGTCATTGGAAACGTTTTATGAAAAAACCGGCGGCAGCTATGAGGAAATCCTTGGACGGCTCCGCAGCCCGGAAATGATTCTGAGGTTCGCGAAAATGTATGCGGCGGATCCATCCTGGAAGCAGCTCCATGACGCGCTGGATCAGGGAAATGCGGAAGATGCGTTTCGGGCGGCTCATACCTTAAAAGGCGTGTCTCAGAATCTGGGATTTACAAAACTTTACGAAGTGTCAGCAAAATTAACCGAAGAGCTCCGCGGAGGGAAACCTCTGGTGCATAAAGAACTGGTAGATGCTGTCGATCAGATACACCAGACCATTATCGACAACCTGGGAGAACTGGACACCGAATAAATACGAAAACTAAAGACGGCGGACGGTGTATGTTTCCTAAGCGACTGACTTTCGATGGGAAGAAGTCTGAAGAGCACACAGCACCGCCTATTTTGTTTCTACTAATACTTTAATGCTTTAAACCACGACGCTTTAAAGGATTGACTTTTCAACGCGGCTGTAGTATGCTTGTAAGAAGCGCGGGATAACTGCGTAAAATGTTTAATAAAGAAAGAAAAGAGGAGAGTTTCATGAAGAAGAGATTTCTTGCAGTAATGATGAGTGCTGTTCTTGCGGTGTCCGTTCTCGGCGGCTGCGGAAGCAAAAAGGCAGACAGTGATACGGCGGCACAGACGAAGGCTGCTGACACAAAGGAAGAGGAAACAAGCGCAGCTGATACCAAGGAAGCAGGAGACGAGGCCGCTTCCGGAGATACCGTAAAGGTCGGTGTGATCCAGCTTGCAGAGCATCCGGCGCTGGACCAGAGCTATCAGGGCTTTGTGGACGCACTGAAAGAGGGCGGCTATGAAGAGGGCAAGAACCTGGAACTGGATTTCAACAATGCCCAGGGCGATACCTCCAACTGCGAGACTATCGCAAACAAGCTGGTAAACAATAAGAATGACCTGATCCTTGCCATTGCAACGCCTGCAGCTCAGGCCGTGGCAGGAAAGACAAAGGATATCCCGATCCTTGCAACCGCAGTTACCGATTTTGCGGCAGCAGGTCTGGTTGACAGCAACGAGAAGCCCGGAACCAACGTATCCGGTTCTTCTGATCTGACTCCTGTAGAGGATCAGATCAAGCTGTTAAAAGAGCTTCTTCCCGATGCAAAGAAGGTTGGCATCATGTATTGCTCCTCCGAGGATAACTCCATTATCCAGGCAGATCTTGCAAAGAAGGTATGCGAGGAGCAGGGGCTTGAATACACAGAATATACGGTTTCTGATTCCAGTATGCTCCAGTCTGTGGCAGAATCCATGATCGGAAAGGTTGATGCCGTTTATATTCCCACCGACAACCTGCTGGCAGAGGGCATGTCCACGGTTACCATGATAACCAATGCCAATAATCTTCCCTGCATCGTAGGTGAGGAGGGCATGGTAACAAACGGCGGCCTTGCAACATACGGAATCGATTACTATGAGCTGGGCAAGCTTGCCGGCAAGCAGGCTGTTGAGATTTTAAAGAACGGTGCAGATGTCAGCGAAATGCCGATTGAATACATCAGCGCAGAGAACTGCAAGCTTTCTGTAAATTCTGAAGCAGCAAAGGAGCTTGGAGTCAGCCTGGATGCAATTATGGACAAAGCAGAAGATGTAGCAGAATAAACACAGGGAGGAAGCAGCATGGGGATTTTATTAGCAATTCAGGGCGCAGTCAGCCAGGGAATTCTCTGGGGCATCATGGCGCTTGGAATTTATCTGACATACAGAATCCTTGACGTGGCGGATCTTACCGTTGACGGAAGCTTCGCCCTGGGCGGCTGTACCTGTGCTGCCCTGATCACCGCGGGCCTGAACCCGTATCTTTCTTTAATAGTAGCGATCCTTGCCGGAATGCTGGCCGGGTTTGTCACCGGCATTTTGCATACGAAATGCCAGATCCCGGCGATCCTTGCCGGAATCCTGACCCAGATCGGTCTGTATTCCATCAACCTGCGGATCATGGGACGGTCCAATACCCCGTTATTAAAGGTTCCCACGATTTTTAAGGGCATTGCGGAGGCCATCGGCCTTGCCCAGAACTGGGTATCCATGGTAGTCGGCCTGATTTTTACGATCATTTTGATCGTGTTCCTGTACTGGTTTTTCGGAACCGAGATTGGTTCGGCGATCCGTGCCACCGGAAATAATGAAAACATGGTTCGTTCCCTTGGCATGAATACCAACACCCATAAGGTGCTGGGACTGGCAATCAGCAACGGGCTGGTTGCTTTATCCGGCGCACTGGTAACACAGAGCCAGGGCTATGCCGATGTCAAGCAGGGCACCGGAGCCATTGTGATCGGCCTGGCGTCCATCATTATCGGTGAAGTAATCTTCGGAAAAAAGACCAGCTTCGGTACAAAACTGGTGTCTGTTGTGGTCGGTTCCATTATCTACCGTATCATCGTTGCGGTCGTGCTGCAGATGGGTCTCAATACCGATGACCTGAAGCTTTTGACAGCAATCCTTGTGGCGGCGGCTCTGACAGTTCCGGTTATGCTGGAAAAGCGGAGACTGGCGGCAGGCTATGATCCGAAGACCGATGGAAAGGAGGGAAAGTAACATGTTAAAAATCAGTCATGTAAGCAAAACCTTCAATCCCGGTACGGTCAATGAAAAGCAGGCCCTCAGCGACCTGAACCTCCATCTGGAGCCAGAGGATTTCGTCACCATCATCGGCGGAAACGGAGCCGGAAAATCGACCATGTTAAACATGATCGCAGGCGTTTATCCCATTGACTGCGGAACCATCTATCTGGACGGTGTGAATCTTTCCCGCCAGCCGGAGTTTAAGAGAGCCTCGCTGCTTGGACGGGTATTCCAGGATCCTATGATGGGAACGGCGGCAAACATGCAGATTGAGGAAAATATGGCGCTGGCCAACCGCCGCGGGAAAAAACGCGGTCTGAGATGGGGCGTCACAAAAGAGGAAAAAGAGCAGTTCCATGAGGAACTGAAGCGTCTCGGACTGGGACTGGAGGATCGTATGACCTCCAAGGTGGGTCTCCTTTCCGGCGGGCAGCGTCAGGCACTGACTCTGTTAATGGCAACACTTCAGCGCCCCAGGCTGCTTCTGTTGGATGAGCATACGGCAGCGCTGGATCCCAGAACGGCTAAGAAGGTTCTGGATCTGACGGAGGAGATCATTGCGGAGGATAAGCTGACGGCGCTCATGGTAACTCATAACATGAAGGATGCGATCCGTCTCGGGAACCGTCTGATCATGATGCACGAGGGCCATATCATCTACGATGTGCGCGGAGAGGAAAAGAAGAAACTGACCGTGGAGGATCTGTTAAAGAAGTTTGAAGAGGCCAGCGGCGGTGAATTTGCAAACGACCGGATGATGCTTGCAGACTAAAAGCGGGGCATCCGGGAACAGAAAAGAGAAGCGGAGCGTTGGAAACAGGGCTCCGCTTTTAATATTCTGGACTTCTCCGGCTTTTTGACCGAAAACCTTAAGAAAACAGGAACGATTTCTTAATTTCCCGTTGAGTTTATAAAATTTTTATGTTAATATAATAATGTTTTTGATAAAAACCGCCGGAATAGGACGTTTCCAACCTGTTCCGGTCATTTACGTCTAAAGAAACGGAGGATAAAAATGGAAAAGTTCTTCAAACTGAAGGAGCATAACACCAACGTAAAAACCGAAGTGATCGCCGGTGTTACGACTTTCTTCGCAATGGCCTACATCATTTTTGTGAATCCCAATTATCTGTCTCAGACAGGCATGGATTTCACAGCGGTTATGGTTGCCACCTGCCTTTCCGCAGCAATCGGTACCTTCCTGACGGCGTTCCTTGCCAATGTACCGTTTGCACAGGCTCCCGGTATGGGCCTTAACGCATTCTTTACTTATACGCTCTGCTTCAGCATGGGATATACCTGGCAGCAGGGTCTGGCGATCGTTCTGATCTCCGGTATTCTGTTCCTGGTCGTGACCGTGACTCCTTTAAGAGGTATGATCATCGCATCCATCCCCGCACCGTTAAAGAATGCAATTTCTGTAGGTATCGGTCTGTTTATCTGCTTTATCGGTATGCTGAATGCCGGAATCGTTCAGTGCTTTGGCCCTGAAAACGGAAGCTACACCGACATGGGAGCAATCACAAAGGGCGGCGCACTTCTGGCTCTCATCGGTCTTCTGATCACCGGTATTCTGATCGTATACAAAGTGAAGGCTGCCATTTTTATCGGTATTATTATTACAACCATCATTGGTATCCCCATGGGCATTACAACCATGCCGGAAACGATTACCATGAGCCACATCGGAAACATCAGCATGACTGCTTTCCAGCTTGACTTCGGCGGTGTGCTTTCGGTTGGTGTCTTGCCTCTGATCACGGCAGTAATAAGCTTTTTCATTGTGGACTGCTTCGATACAGTTGGAACACTTCTTGGTACAGCCGGAAATGCCGGAATGCTTGACAAGGACGGCAACCTGCCCGGCGGCGACAGAGCGCTGATTGCAGATGCTCTTGCGACCTGCGTTGGTGCCTGCCTCGGTACTTCCACAGTAACCACCTTCGTTGAGTCTTCCACTGGTATCCAGGAGGGCGGCCGCACCGGTCTTTCTTCCGTAGTAACCGGTCTGCTGTTCCTGCTTGCGATCCTGCTGGCACCCGTTGCCGGAATCGTTCCCAGTGCTGCAACCGCTCCCGCACTGATCATCGTGGGCGTTTACATGATCATGGGTGTTACCAAGATTGACTGGACAGACTTTGAGGTTGCACTTCCCTGCTTCCTGACCATCGTTATGATGCCCTTTGCATACAGCATCTCCGATGGTATCGGTTTCGGATTTATTTCCTACACCGTAATCAAGGTTTGCCGTGGAAAGTTCAAGGAAGTTCCGTTCCTGATCTACATCCTGTCCGCAGTATTCATTGCAATGTACATTCTGACTTACCTGTAAGGAGCAGAATGCGGCTGCGGCTCACAACTTCATAAGAAACATCAGGCCCCTTTCTGCAGAAACGCAGAGAGGGGCTTTTGACTGAAAAAAATACGGCTGATTGGAAAAGAAAATACGGTTGACGGGGAACAGACAGTCTGATAGAATGTAACAAATGATGTTTATAAAAGCGATTTTTTGTTACAAATAAAGAAAAGCAGAAAAGCTACAGAAGCAGAAAACGCGCGTGAAAAACATATTTTTTTGAGAAAATGGGTTGTTTATGTAATCCCGTATGTATTATTTTTATGTAAAATAAAAATCTTAAAAGAATCCCTTCGGGATTCCCGGGTGAAAGACTGTAAAATAAAAACATAAGCAGAGCTATGCGAGGAGTATAGAGAAGAGAGAAGAAAAAACAAAAACCTGCTCTCCGTCCGCAGCGCCCTGCCACAGTCTGAAAAAGGAGAATCCCAATGACATTGATGAGAAATGAATATAAGAAAGAAGTCAGTCGTTTTATGAGAGAGCTTGCCCTGGGACACAGTGGAACATACCTGGAAAATCCGGCCGTGGGGTTTGTGAAGGACGCCAAAGCCGGAGCCTTTGACCAGCTGACTGATGAGCAGTACGAGAAGCTTCTGGCGTATTATGAAGATCTTTCAGGTTTTTGGGAGAGACAGTCCAGAGCAACCGTGGGAAAAATCTTTGAGGGCATCATGAAGGATGCCGCTCCTGATATGAAGAGTCTGTACCAGATCTCAGAAATTCTGGCGGACAGCTATGAGAGCCGTCCGGGCCATGAGAAGTTTGCCGGTGCAGGAGAAAGAAAAATAGACGAAGAGGTTGAAACCATGATCGCCATGCAGGAATGGGAGACAGAGGATGAACTGACGGAGCAGGAACAGGCACGCGACCATAGAACCATGGGAAGAGAAGAACGGCTTTTTGCCATGAAACCGAGAGAAATCTATGACTATGTGAGCCGGCAGGTTTACGGTCAGAGAGAGGCGGTCAAGGCAGCGTCTATGCTGGTGTATAACCATCTGCGTGGCCGGAAGAGGAATGTGATGTTCATCGGACCGACCGGCTGCGGTAAAACAGAGATCTGGCGCGTGATGAGCAGCCTGTACCCGAACATCAAGATCGTGGACTGCACCCAGCTTACCATGGAAGGATGGAAGGGTTCCTTTAAGCTGCGCAACATCTTCGATGACATGACCGTAGCAGAAGCAGAGCATGCCATCATCGTCATGGACGAGTTTGACAAGTTCTGTGAACCCAAGATGGGAAGCAACGGAACGGATTACAGTGCAGCCGGTCAGAATGAGCTTCTGAAGTTCATTGAAGGAACCATTCTGGACTACCCCATCGAGGGAAAGAATCAGTCCGAGAAGAAAATCGACACCTCGAAGGTGAGCTTTGTGTTCTGCGGAAGCTTCATCAATCTGATGATGATGAAGAATGAGGAGAGTCATTCGCTGGGCTTTGGAGCCGATGTGGACGGCGTAAGCGTGGACGCGCAGTATGAGCAGGCCATTTTGACGGATGACCTGGCAGACTTCGGTCATGTCCGGAGAGAAATCTGCGGAAGAATCAATCAGGTGGTACAGTTGAGCGGCATGACGGCCAGAGACTATCAGAACATTCTGAAAATTCCCAGCCTGTCGCCTCTTACAAAGCTGGAAAAGGAGTATGATCTGACCCTGAAGCTGGATCAGAGAACGGAACGGCTTCTTACCGAAGCGGCGGAGCTGAACCACATGGGTGTCCGTTACCTTTACAGCTCCCTGCAGCGTCTGCTGGATGAAGAGCTTTTCGAGAATCAGGATCAGAAGGAATACACGCTGTGCCAGAGGGAATAATCCTCTGGCGCAGCTCCGGAACCATAAACCAGAACCATAAAAAAAGGAAAATCAGGCATGGAGCAGAACAAAACAACCGATAAAAAGATCATACAGACGACGGCAGCTGAGGAGCAGTTTTTCCGCACACATTCCGTGGAGGAACAGATCGACCGGTTTACCAGACAGGAAATCGGAAGCGTACTGATCCCGCATATCTCCACGGGGATCGCCGGGCTGGACACACTTTTGGGCGGAGGACTGACGGCTGGTGTCATCATGCTGGGTGGTCATTCCGGTATGGGGAAATCGACGCTGGCGTTACAGATCGCCCAGAATATTTCGGCGGCGGGAATCCCGGTCTATGGTTATTTCCTGGAAACGTCGAAGATTGGTGTCATTGCCAAGGCGCTTTCCAGACAGGTGTATCTTCAGACAGACGGAACCGTGTCTCTGCCGGCGGCGGAGCTGCTGTATGAGGGGAGTGTGAACCACCTTGACCGGAAGCGTTGGGAGGAGATCGAACAGGCCAGACAGACGGTAAAAGAGGCATGCCGGAATCTCCTGCTCTTTGAGGATCGGAAAGCGGATCCCATCAGCGGGCTCCGGATCTACCGTGAAGTTTCGGAGCATGCACAGAAAGGGAATGCTGTGGTCATGGTTGATTACCTTCAGATTCTGGAGTCACAGACGGAGCAGAACGCTGCAAGAGCGTATCTGAATGATCCACGGACCATGCTCGATGCCAATATCCGCATTCTGCGCCAGCTTGCCTATGAAATGGAAATTCCAGTGGTGGTTATCAATTCCCTGAACCGCAGCAGTTATGGAAGAGCAGTCAGCGTATCGGCGTTCAAGGAATCCGGAGCCATCGAGTATTCGGCGGACGTGGTGCTTGCCATGCAGTTTGCTCTGTTCAGCGATCACGGGGAACTGAAAAACGGTGAGGCGGCAGCAGACCGGGAAAAGTCAAAAAATCCCAGAATTGTGGACTTGGTAGCATTGAAGCAGCGCTACGGGCGCTGCGGCATGGATGCCAGAGTGCGATTTACCTATTATCCGGGGAACGATGTGTTTCTGGAAAGTGCCGATCAGAGGCCGGTGCCTGCTTCGAGAAATGCCGGAAAGCGGACGAGAACCCGGGCTGTGAATGAAACGGGAGCTGCAGAGGACGGAGCTCCTGTAAGGCAGCAGACGATCCCGGACCCGGACTATGATGCAGAATGGATCGAGAACTGCCGGTAGGAAAGAACAAGAGGCAGGAGAAATAAGAAAACAGGCAGGAGCGTTTATGAACAGACCAGACCGGTTTTATATGAACAACTGTAAGATCGCCCAGGAGCTTTACAAAAAAGAAATTCCGGCCATGAAAAAACAGCGGGTGGATGTGGGGAACGGCTGCCTTGTGTCTTATGCAGTAAAAACGGGCTCTTCCATGACCTGGCTGGAAAAACTGTTGTGTGATGCGGTGTACACACTCTGGCTGACCAGACGGTTTGAGCGGCAGGGGATCCTTCGGGGAACCGTGACAATAACGGTAACGGAGCTGCTGGCGTGCATGAGCGGAAGCGGAACGATCCGGATCCGTCAGGCGGAGCCGGGGAGTATCTCCAAAGAACAGAGGCTGGCAGACAGCCTGGAACGGCTCGGACAGATGGATATTGCCATCTGGTGGGAGGAAGAAATCGAGCGGCGGAGGCTTACGGATGTTCCGGAGGTGCTGGCGGGAAAGCTTCTTCCGCTCCGGCGGATCAGTGGCACAAACCGGTTTCATCTGGATCTGGACCGGGGGTTGCCGCTGTATGAATATGCCTCCGCCATCCACCAGATCATCCGGATCCCCATGGAGCTTTTGACCTGCGGAGAAACTGTTCTGGCTGACGGAAGCGTTGTACCATCTTTGAAGCTTAAAAATTCCGATACCGTGATCCAGATGAAGCACCTGCTTTTGCAGCGGTGTGAGCTGCTTCGGAATCCGAAAAACGGGTTCTCAAACAGGAGTCTTCGTTACTGCTATCCGTCCCACAAACAGGCGGGAAGACTGGATGGGCTGCTTCCGATCATGGGCATCCGTGAGGAGGATTTCTCGACCGGTGCATGGTCCAATAAAAAGCAGGCAGTTCATAAACAGATGAAGGCACTTCTGGATTATTACTGTGCCGTCGGCTATCTGACAGGGTATCATGAAACAAGAGGCGGAGACGGGAAACGGAGCAGCATCATCGGAATCGATCTGGAGGGTGATATCCGTAATCCGGAGAGTTGTTTTCACACGAAGAAAAAAGAAGAAGCTGCTTGTATGTTTCGGGAAAAACCGATAGAATAGAGAAAGACGAAAGAGAAGAGGAGAACAGGAAATGGAAGAGAACCTCAGAGCGTTGGAGGAGCGCATTGCGGAAAAAATCCGGGATTTTCAGGCTGATTCGGACTATGGAAAGCCGTATGATGCTGCTCATGTAGACACCTGGATCAGACAGTTTGATGAAGCAGACCGCGAAGCGATTCTGCTGGAGACGGATCATCTTCTGGAAGAAAACTATATGAGCCGGAAAAAAATCGAGAAATTTTTTGATTCCATCTGGAATACAAAGGAGATTTTCGGAGAAAAGCCTTTTAAAACCTTAAACCGGGCACAGTTTCTGGACATTCAGGGAAAGGGCAGCAGCCAGAAGCGGCTGGTAAAGCTGATGGAGGAGTATTACCACAGCTCCAAGGGCATTGTTATCAACCGGATGAACCATAAATCGGTGGACCGCTATTTTTATCTGGATGACTGTATGTACACCGGTATGACACTGTTAAAGGACATTGGCACCTGGATCCAGAGCGATGAGCCCCATGAGGGCGCAGAGCTGGATATCATCTTCCTGGGGCTGTATGATGGGAACTTTCCTTATGTGAAGAAGCGTCTGGATGAAATCTGTGCCGGGAAGAAGATCATACCGAAGATCTACCTGCTGAAGGAGTATCACAATGTTATCGGGGATCCGCCCTATGATGTGCTCTGGCCGCGGTATGATGCGGAAGATCCTTATGTGAAACAGTATCTGGACTATGTGGACAGCCTGCGGGAAAAGTATCATAAAAAGGGATTGACATTCCGGGCGTATATAGACGGAGAACCGCAGTCAAGGCTGTTTACCTCAGTGGAGAGCCGTGATATTCTGGAACGGGCACTGCTCCAGAAGGGCGCTTATATCTGTTCCCTGCCCAGTACGCCAAACGAACGGCTGAAGCCCATGGGCTACAACCACACCATCTCTTTGGGCTACGGAGCGTTTTTTGCTACCTGCTATAATATTTCCAACAATTGCCCTCTGGCATTTTGGTGGGGCACAACGGCCAAGGAACGAAAAGGCACCCTGGGGAAATGGTATCCGCTGCTGTCACGGGAAGCAAACTCGGTCAGTGCGGAGAAGCAGACATGGGTGAAGACAACCATTCGGAACTGACGGTTGTTTAAAGAAAGGGATAACAATGAACGAAATGAACGATGATTACAAAAAATCTTTTGGTGGGGCAATTCGCATCATAACTGGCCTGTTGGAGCCGATCGTTTCCGTGAAGGAGGATGAGGTACTTCCGGATGTTTTAAATAAGAACCTGGAGGATATGTGCTCTGATATCATGGACGAGGGACCGCGGATGATTTCCAACGCATTTCTGGACTGGTTTTTCGATGCGTTTCCGTACCTGTATTACGGACTGCTCCAGGAGCCGGAGAAAACTTCGGATCTTCCGAAGATCCTGTATGGGATTGCCTATAATTATTATAAAGAAACCGCAGAATATTCGGTCAAGATCGTAGAGCAGTTTGACCGGGAGCCTTATTCCATCGATTTTCATGTATTCAGCGAGGAGTGTTATTCCCGGTTCTGCGGAAGGCTCATGGAGCGCATGAAGGTGTTGGATCCGGTCAGCGATTCCGTAGATGATCTGTGCAGCCGCATGATGCCGTCCCAGCGTTACATGATCGGTTTTGTGTTCTGCAGCTTCAGTGCCATGCTCTGCGAGCTGATGCATAACGAAGAACTGAAGGGGCTTATTGACGAGCTGGTTGTGTTTATGCGGTCGGTGGTGGCCTCTCATGCCATACCGATGACCGTGTTTGCCAATACGGCGGAGGAGCAGGGCATTTCCATGCAGGAGGCCGTTGATATGCTGGCGGAACAGGAAGTGTGGATGACATGGTAGAGACGACGGAGAAAACAATCCGTCTTGCAGTGGAATATGCACACAGCCACAATATAAAGCATCTGGTGGCGGCAACAACATCGGGGGAAAACCTGAACTATCTGCTGGGAGAAACGGATCTGCATATTGTGGGCGTGACCTGTGTGTATGATCATGGAGAAAATCGTCTTTCTGAAGAACGGAGAAAGCAGTTCGAGCAGGCGGGCATGGATCTCGTTACGGCGGGGCATGCGCTCAGCGGCGTGGAGCGGAGCTTTTCCAGACAGTTCGGCGGTTATGGGCCGGTTGAGATCATGGCAAATACTCTTCGGATGTTTTCCCAGGGAACCAAGGTCTGTGTGGAGGTCAGCACCATGGCACTTGATGCGGGAAAGATTCCTTACGGAGAACCGGTGCTGGCAATCGCCGGGAGCGGGCATGGAGCCGATACGGCGCTGCTTTTGACGCCGTCCTATACAAGTTCCATTCTGGAAACACGGATCCATCGGATCCTTTGCAAACCGGAGTGATCTTTCACTTTTTCCGGCGGAGCGATAAAGTATCATAAAAAAGAGAAAACGGGAGGATTTTACAGATGAAACTGGCAGTACCTTACGAAAACGGTTCGATTTTTCAGCATTTTGGAAAAACAAAGGTGTTTAAAGTATATGAAATCGAGAACGGAAGCGTTGTTTCCGAAGAGCTTCTGGATTTCAACGGCGAGGGTCACAGTGCGCTTGCCGGACTGCTGGCAGAGCTGGGTGTCCAGGCTGTGATCTGCGGTGGGATCGGAGAGGGCGCACAGTCGGCGCTGACAGCAGCGGGAATTGAGATCTGTTCCGGCGCAGAAGGCGATGCAGACCGGGCCGTGGAGGCCTATTTAACCGGTGATCTTGTTTCTGCAGGCGTGAACTGTGACCATCATCATGAAGAAGGTCATTCCTGCGGCGGAAACTGCGGGGACGGAGAAGAGGAACATTCCTGTGGCGGCTGTGGCGGCGGATGCAGTGGCTGCGGCTCTCATCAGCCTTCCTTTACCGGCCCCAATGTGGGAAAGACCTGCCGTACCCATTATCGCGGCACCTTCAACGATGGAACACAGTTCGATTCTTCCTACGACCGCGGCGAGCCGCTGGAGTTTGTCTGCGGCGCCGGACAGATGATCCTTGGCTTCGATAAGGCTGTGGCAAACATGAAGGTCGGTGAAACGATCCAGGTTCATCTCATGCCGGAAGAAGCATACGGACAGACAAACCCGGATGCCATCATTACACTGGAGATTGCCAATCTGCCCGGCTCCGAGGAGCTTACCGTTGGCCAGCAGGTGTACTTAACCAATCAGTATGGCCAGCAGTTCCCGGTAAAGGTAACAGCAAAAGAAGAAACGACCATTACCTTTGATGCAAACCATGAAATGGCCGGAAAAGAACTGAACTTCCAGATCGAGCTGGTAGAGGTTAAATAAAAAGCAGGAATTGTAAAGACGAAAAAATGAACGGCAGGCACGGCGGAAACAGTCTGGATTCAGACGCCGCACATGACGCCGCAGAATCAGGAAGACAGCTTTCGGGCTGTCTTTCTGTGGTGAATGGGAGAAAAAAGCAAATGAACATTCAGATCATACGGTCAAATCGAAAAACTGCGGTGATCCAGGTCTGGCAGGATCAGACGGTGAAAGTCCGGGTCCCCAGGTCGATGCCGGAAGAAGCGGTTCGGCAGATGATAAAAAGAAAAGAGCCATGGATCCGGGAACAGCTTGAAAAAATGAAAAGGCTGCAGGAGCAGGAACAAGCAGCAGAACAAAATACCCAGCGTTTTACCGGAGCGGAGCTTCAAAATCTGGCAGATCAGGCGTTAAAGGTAATACCGGAAAGAACTGCCTATTATGCGCCCATCGTCGGTGTTACATACGGCCGAATCACGATCCGCTGCCAGAAAACCCGTTGGGGGAGCTGCAACTCCAAAGGAAATTTGAACTTCAACTGCTTGCTCGTGCTGGCCCCGCCGGAGGTGCTGGACTATGTGGTGGTTCATGAACTGTGCCATCGGAAAGAAATGAACCACTCAAAGACATTCTGGAAAGAAGTCGAAAAGGTACTGCCGGATTATCGAAAGGCAGTGCGGTGGCTGAAAGAAAATGGCGGGGAACTGATGAAGAGAAGGGGATAGGATGTTTCGCTGTTTAGTGTTCCCTATGCTTACGTGGATCACAGTTCATACCTTGCAGACTCGTTATTCAGTCAGAAAAAAATACGGTTAAAGTTCAAGGAGGAATTTGCAAGGGAAGATTCGCCGTATCGTATAATCGTATGCAGAGTATATAAGCGGGGTGTGGGGAGATTTGAAGAAGCCATGGAACTGCTGAAAGATAAGATGCATTTGCTTGGGTACAGGGATTATCCGGATACGTGCAGGAGGCTTGAGAAACTTATAGACAAAGAAATGAGGAAAGGAGAACTGGATTCGGAAAAGTAAAAATGAAGAAATTTGACTTGTAACATAAAATAGGTTACAAGTTAAAAATAGTATGAAAGAAATATGAGGTGGTGATGTAAAAAATGGTAGTGTTTTACGAAAAAAGCTCTTTTGGATGGAACTATCTGAAGACATATCTAAATAATAAATCTTTGCGATGTGTTAAAATTGATTTTGACTATCCCTTAGAGCATGAAAAAAGAGATTCAAAAAATGTGATATATTATCATAAAGAAGGTGATTATGGGATACATGAAGGCGTACTGATTTCGCCCTGTAGATTCTCTGTTCGAAATATGGAACAGGAGTTTTTGGAATACGTAAATGAAGACAAGCAGGTTGCTCTTGTTATCTGCGAAAATGGAACTGATTGCCTGTTAGATGTTTTTGTTGAGTTAGCTGAAAAATATCAATGGCATTTACACCTTATCTATCTTGGTGAATGGGAAGGAACAGAAGTCGATCATAAAGGACTGCTACGAATCATTAAAAATGCAGATCAATACGATTCTATTTGCTTTTTGAATAGATACGACATGATAGATTACGACTCGGACTGGGCGGATGTTATTGAGCAGATTAAAACTTATGAGGAATTAGTTAGCAAAGATGTAGAAAAAATTTTATTAAAATCGCTCGAACTACCTAAAATACAGCAATTGCAAGAAGTGAATCTATATCATCACCAAAAAGAATCGTATGAACTCATAATGTTAAAGGATGATGAAATTATTCGGCATGATCTAGAGTGTTTTGGTGTGTATGAATATATTTGCCCAAATAATGGAAAAGAAGTTTGTTCGCACTTGAAAGCATTAAGGAAAAAATATGCCAAATGTTATCATGAAGATCTGGTGGAAAAGCCTTGTGAATTCGAAGCAGAGTGTAGATGTACTTGTCCTCCTTGTGAAAATGAAGCAATATATTTATGGAATAAAACAAAAAAAATAAAAGTAGCATATAGTGAGCAACTTTATGCACCAGTTCGTGGAATCGAACGATTAAGAATTCAAACGGATGGAGAAGGAGTACGCACATTGATTGCGTTCAATAATTGTATGTTAAATTGTCGGTATTGTATTAATAAACAACATATTAATGTATTTCCATTTTACAAGAAAGTCAGTGTAAATCAGCTTGGTCGTATGGTTGAAAAAGATGCAGTTTACTTCGAAATGTCAAATGGAGGGATTACATTTGGCGGAGGAGAGCCGTTATTGTATGCCGATTTCATTCGAGCGTTTCATCAACAATATCCAGAATGGGACATAGATGTTCAAACTTCTTTAAATGTATTGGCATATGAGGTAGAAAAACTTATTGATGTTGTGGAGGTTTGGCACATTGATATTAAAGATATGAACCCGCAAATATATGCATTATATACTGGCTGTTCCAATAAAAATGTAATTCATAATTTAAAAATGTTGTGTACACAAATTCCACAATCCAAGATAAGGGTAAGAGTTCCTCACATACCGAAATATCATTGTGAAAATGATATTGTACATTCTGTTCAAGTGTTAAGAGAGATGGGGATTGAAAATATTGAAGAATTTAATTATATGATTTACTAAATTAAATTATAGAAAAGACAGGTTCAGATACACTGATTAACCGCAGTGCGTCCGGACCTATTTTTTGTTGTTATCGTCTCTTTCGGCTGCCTTTTCCACGTTTGCTTCCTGGAGATTTGAATGACAAATTCTCTCCCATAAGGTATAATACTAAGTATGGTATTTTGTTTGTTACTGTCCACAGATAATATTCCGCGAGATGTTTTGCTCATTACGAAATGAGAGGGAGATTCTTCAAAGGTAGGCGGAATGACGATGGCAGGATCTTTAATTAAAGATACAACCAGAGAAGAAAGACAAAAGATTGACAGAAAATCATTTGAAAGAATAGAAGGGAAAAAATATGCTTAGAAAACCGATTCTTGCGTTGGCAGCTAACCGTACACGGAAAGCTCAGATAAATCATGTTTGCGGAGACCCGGAGGAGTGGTTTGATTCGCAGCCGTTTCGGGAACGGAATCTGTATGCGGCATCGTTTGACTTTTTTGTAGACTGGGAATCGGAGCAGGTGTGTGATGAAGTGTGGATCAAGCGGATCAGTGATTCGGACTCGATCCAGGAAAAAAGTGAAACGGAGCTGTTAAAGCTGATCTCGGCGTGCGATGGAAAAGAAAAGTCCAACCGGATATATCTGTTTCTGGCCGCGCAGGGAATGAAAGAAAAATATATGCTGTTTCGGGATGTCCCGGAAGCGCAGTGGGAAAATGGACAGGAAAAGGTTGTGGAGCTGGATCTGTCCAGATATAAGAAAAATTCGGTCGCGCGGTACGATGCAAAGGAAATACAGGAGAAAATCGAACAATTAAGAAAACGTCCGGCGCCCATCGGGAGTGCCGGGCTTATATATGCCACATCGTCTCTGGAGGGGTATCTGTCGCACCAGCCATATTTTTGGCCGGGGGATGCGGATACCGTGATTTTTGATGGAAAAAATGAGGCAGCAGCGATCCTTGAATTTAAAAAGCATACAGCAAGATCAAAGATCCCGTTTGCGGATCAGAAAATCACAAACTATCTACAGAAGGATAATTTGAAATACAAGAGCCTGGCACTTCTGCGGGACCGGCTCCATACCGATCTGTTTGTGTTATACTATCCGATACAGGAGGAGATTCCTTATATGATCATAGAAAAACTGGATGGATCGGCGGATGCCCTGTTCGCAAGTGAACGATATGAGATTCCATTGCCTAATTACAGAAAAGCTGATCAGATGAGGGCCTTTGCGGATCAATTTATCACAGACGTTTTAAAACGGCAGGAGAAAATCAGATGATCGAGAACGTGAACATGCAAAGCAGGAATCAGACAGAACAGAATATCAATGCAATCGGCAGACTGTTTCCGGGCTGTATAACCGAGACCATCGGAGCAGATGGAAGGGAGCGGAAAGCAGTAGATTTCGATATGCTGAAACAGATGCTTTCCGATGTGGTCATAGAGGGAGAGGAGTTCTATGGACTGTCTTGGGTGGGGAAAAAGCAGGCGATCGTGGATGCCAATACACCGGTTAAGAAAACGCTGCGCCCGCAGACAGAGAAGAGCGTGAACTGGGATTCAACGGAAAATATCTATATTGAAGGAGATAATCTGGATGCTCTGAAGCTTTTACAGGAGAGCTATCTGGAGAGTGTAAAGCTGATCTATATTGATCCGCCGTATAACACGGGAAGCGATTTCATTTATAATGATTCCTTTAAGGTTTCGGCTGCGGAATATGAGATGGAGGCCGGACGGGTGGATGAAGATGGAACCCGTATGTCGGTCAATTCAGAAACCAGCGGCCGTTTCCATTCAAAATGGTGCTCGATGATGTTTTCGAGATTATTTCTTGCGCGGAATCTGCTTTCGCAGGATGGCGTGATTTTCATCAGCATTGATGATAATGAAGTGGAAAATCTGAAACTGATCTGCAACGAAATATTTGGAAAACAGAATTTTGAGGGGCATATTCACTGGAGAAGACGGCATAATCAGCCCAATGACAAAACAAAGATGATCGGCATTGTTGCCGAGCATATTTTAGTCTATGCGAAGGACAGTGTGTATTTAAAGCAGGTGGGCGTGGGAAAGCTGGATCTTACGGCATCCTTTACCAATGCGGATCATGATCCAAGAGGTCCCTGGGCCAGCAAGCCCTGGAAGACCGGTTCCGGTCAGAATGGCAGCCGGTATCAGATCGTGACCCCCACAGGAAAAATCCTGGATGAAGAGTGGATGGGGGATGAATCGACTTATAAAAAGTATCTGGAAGAAGGACGGATGTATTTTCCAAAGGGCGGAGACGGAATGCCCCGAAAGAAGTATTATCAGTTTGAACGGGAAGAGGAGGGACAGTGTGCCACCAACTGGTGGCCCCATGAGCAGTTCGGCCACAATCAGGGGGCTAATGACTGTATGACCGGATTGTTTGGCGTAAAAAATGTGTTCAGTAATCCCAAACCGGTTGAACTGCTGCGAGCTATTATGAAAGTGGCCAATGTGAAGGATGGAGATGTGGTTCTGGATTTCTTTTCCGGATCGGCAGCAACGGCTCATGCAGTCATGAAATTAAATTCGGAAGGAAACGGAAAACGAAAGTTTATCCTGATTCAGCTCCCGGAGAAATGCGGGGAGAAAACAGAAGCATACAGGCTGGGATATGAAACAATCTGCCAGATCGGGGAGGAACGGATCCGGAGAGCGGCCAAAAAAATAAAAGAAGAAACGGGCGCAGACATTGATTATGGATTCCGGGTATTTTCTGTGGACACAACGAACAGGAGGGAAGTTTATTACAGTCCCGCAGAATATTCGCAGGAGCTGCTTTTTATGCTGGAATCCAGTGTAAAACCGGATCGGACCGATCTGGACCTGTTGTTTGGCTGTCTTCTGGACTGGGGACTTCCGTTATCCCTGCCCTACCATTCAGACCTGATAGAAGGCTGTACCGTTCATAATTATAATGCAGGGGATCTGATCGCCTGTTTTGATGAGAATATTCCGGAGAGTGTGATGAAGGAGATCGCAAGGCAGAAGCCTCTTCGTGTGGTGTTCCGGGATCACAGCTTCTCCGGAAGTGCATCAAAGATCAATGTGGGAGAACTGTTTAAACGGATGGCTCCGGATACGGCTGTCAAAGTGATTTAAGGAGGAGAAGTCAATGAAGCTGCAATTCAGGCATCAGAAGTTCCAGGAGGATGCCGCAAAAGCTGTCGTCGATGTGTTTGCGGGACAGCCATATCAAACTTCTTCTTATCGGACGGACAGGGACAATGGAACGCATCAGATGTCCCCGGCGGAAGCACAGGAATTCACCGGATGGGGAAATCAGCGGATCGTACCGGAACTGAAGGATCCGATCATTCTGGAGCATATCCGGACGATACAGAAACGAAATCAGATCGATCCTTCTCCAAGACTGGAGGGAACCTATAATTTAACGGTTGAAATGGAGACCGGCGTTGGCAAGACCTATACTTATATCAAAACCATGTATGAGCTGAACCGGCATTACGGCTGGAGCAAGTTTGTGATCATTGTGCCGAGCATTGCGATCCGTGAGGGTGTGTACAAGACCTTTCAGGTCACGCAGGAGCATTTTGCGGAAGAATACGGAAAGAAAATCAGGTTTTTCAGTTATAATTCGGCGAAGCTTACGGAGATTGACCGGTTTGCGTCCGACCCTTCGATCAATGTCATGATCATCAATTCCCAGTCATTCAATGCAAAGGGGAAAGATGCCCGGAGAATCTATATGAAGCTGGATGAATTCCGCTCCAGAAGACCTATCGACATGATCGCCGGAACCAATCCGATCGTGATCATCGATGAGCCTCAGTCGGTAGAGGGAAAGCAGACGAAGAAAAATCTGGAGGAATTCCATCCGCTGATGACCTTGCGTTATTCCGCGACTCATAAGAGCGGCAGCATCTACAATATGGTGTACCGTATGGATGCGCTGGAGGCATATAACAGAAAGCTGGTAAAAAAGATTGTAGTGAAGGGCATTCGGAAATCCGGGACGGAGGTGACCGACAGCTATGTGTATTTGGAGGGGATCGACCTGTCCAAAGCGGATCCGGGCGCAGTGCTTCAGTTTCATTCCAGAAGCAGCTCCGGGATCAAAGAGATTTCCGTGAAGGCTGGGATTGGATTCGACTTGTATCCGAATTCCGGAGAGCTGGAGGAATACAGAAATCACTTTATTATTAAGAATATTGACGGGCGTGAGGATTCGATTGAATTTGTTAACGGAATCAGACTGTATGCCGGAGATATGAGCGGTCAGGTGAGTGAGGAGCAGCTCCGCAGAATCCAGATCCGAGAGACGATCCTTTCCCACATTGAACGGGAACGCCGGCTGTTTCATATGGGTATCAAGGTTCTGTCCCTGTTCTTCATTGACGAGGTTGCCCATTACAGAACATATGACAGATCCGGGAAACCGGTGAATGGGATGTTTGCGGATCTGTTTGAACAGGAATATGAGAAGATTGTCCGCAGTCTTGCGTATAAGGCCGGTGAGGAGGAATATGCCGGATATTTGCGGAGGATTGCTGCAAAAAAGACGCACGCCGGATACTTTTCCATTGATAAAAAAGGCCGCATGATCAACAGTAAGGTCAGACGCAGCGAGACTTCTTCCGATGATGCGGGGGCATATGATCTGATCATGAAGAACAAGGAGCTTCTTCTGGACCGTGATCCACAGAAGTCGCCGGTCAGATTTATTTTTTCCCATTCTGCACTGAAAGAGGGATGGGATAATCCAAATGTGTTTCAGATCTGTACATTAAAGCAAAGCAGCAGCGAGGTTCGCAAACGCCAGGAGGTCGGCCGCGGCATGCGTCTCTGTGTCAATGAACATGGAGAGCGCATGGACGAGAGTGTACTGGGAGCCGATGTCCACAACATCAATGTGCTTACGGTCATTGCCAGTGAAAGCTACGATGCGTTTGCAAAGAAGCTTCAGTCGGAAATGGCAGAGACAACCGGACGGGCGGAGGCAGCTTGTGATGGCAGCATCATGAGGCCGGAGAATGCCAGAAGCAGCAGGGTGGAGCTTCACGTTGATCCGGAAAAGCTTTCCATGCCGGAATTTCAGGCATTGTGGAGCAGGATCAATACAAAAACAGCATATGTGGTTGATTTTGACACGGATGAGCTGGTGCGGAAAGCGACAGAAGCACTTGATGCCAGGCTTCATGTGCCAAAGCTCAGTATTCAGACTGAGACCGGCGAGAAGTATGACCTTGTAGGAACGCTGGCGGAGAAAACCGGGCTTACAAGAAAAGCCATAATCCGGATCCTTGCGGGGATCAGGCCTTCCGTGTTTGATCAGTTTAAAGATAATCCGGAAGCATTTATGTTTCAGGCTGGCAGGCTGATCGATCAGGAGAAGGCAGAGGCAGTCATCCGGCATATTTCGTATGAGGCTCTGGATGAGCGGTATGATACAGAGCTTTTTACGGATAGCGTTATAAAAGGGAAACCTGGCGTGAATGTCATGAAAACAGAGAAGCATCTGTATGATCATGCAATTTATGCTTCGGAATCCGAGCGTAAGTTCATTGAGGCGCTGGAAGCGTCATCGGAAGTCGCCGTCTATGTAAAACTGCCGGACCGCTTTTCTGTTTCCACACCGTTTGGACATTATAATCCGGACTGGGCAATTGCGTTAAAAACGGGAACGGCAATGTATGCGTATGTTGTTGCAGAGCTCAGAGGCTCCACAGACACAAAGGAATCACGATGGCTCGAGGAGGCGAAGCGCCATTGCGCGCGAGAGCATTTCAAGGCTGTCAGCGGAGGACAGGTGATTTACGATGTGGCAGATGGGTATCCGGAAAACGATAAAAGAACAGCAGGGATGGAAGGAAAATGAAAGGAAAACGAGTGATCGCAGCGATTCTGCTTGTGGGAGCTTTATCAGCTGCCCTGGCAGGATGTAAAAATGCAAGTACCAGTAAAAAAGAAACAGAACAGCCGGTCATCACACTGGGCAGTGACAGTTATCCGCCATACAATTACCTGAATGAGGATGGAATCCCGACCGGAATTGATGTAGAGCTGGCCACAGAAGCCTTCAAAAGAATGGGGTATCAGTTGGACATTGTTCAGATCAACTTGGAGGATAAAAAAAAGCTGGTGGAGAGCGGGGAGATTGATTGTATCATGGGTTGCTTTTCCATGGAAGGGCGTCTGGATGAGTACCGATGGGCCGGACCGTACATAGCAAGCCGTCAGGTAGTTGCGGTAAATGAGAGCAGTGATATTTACAGACTGAGCGACCTGGAGGGTAAGAACCTGGCTGTCCAGTCTACAACCAAGCCGGAGGAGATTTTCCTGAACCAGACGGATGAGAGAATCCCCAAACTGGGCAATCTGATCAGCCTTGGACACAGGGAACTGATCTATACGTTTCTGGGGAAAGGGTATGTGGATGCCGTAGCCGCGCATGAGGAATCGATTGTCCAGTATAGGAAGGATTATGATGCAAGCTTCCGTATTCTGGAAGAACCGCTGCTGATCACCGGAATAGGTGTTGCTTTCGCAAAAAATGATGATCGGGGAATCTGTGAACAGATGGAGCAGACGCTGGAAGAGATGAGGCAGGACGGTACTACCTTGAGGATCATTGAAAAATATCTGGATGATCCGGAAAAGTATCTGGAGGTGGAAGGGCTTGGATATTAAGAGAAGGACAAAGGAAAAATGGATTCGAAGAGCCGGCGTTTTACTTGGAATCTGTGTGGCTGCCGTCTCCCTGTATTATTCCTTTCATGCAGAAAAAGCGGATGCGGAGAAAAGAATGGTGGAGATTGTAAACTATGTCAAAGTACAGTGCTCAACCTATACCCATTACAATGAAGCTTCGGAATCCAAAAGTCTCCTCCGTGCAATTGAAAGCGCCAGACAGACGAGTATGAATATTGACCTGGAAACAGAAAATGGCGGTCAGCTAAATCAGGAATTTTTAAAAGAAAATCTTCGGAACCTCTGGATGGACGGGATCCTTGTTCTGGATACAGAAGGAAGGATCGTCTGCGAATACAGCGTGGATGAGACTCTGGCCAATGAGATTAGCGATTATATTCAAAAAGATATGATCATGGAGTTTACCGGTTATGAGGAACGAATCTATTCGGAACGGATCAACAGAAAAGACGGATCATACATTGACCTTGCAGCCTGTGCCAGAAAAGATGCACCAGGTATCGTAGTGAGCTACTATCATACATCTTTTGAGTTCGCCAGAAATTATAATCTGACGATACAAAATCTCTTAAGCGGTTACAGCACCATGAAGGATGGAACGATTATTGTTGCAGATGAGGGGACGATCATTGCCAGCAACAATGAGAGTCTATTGGGGCAGAAGACTGCTGATAACGAGGTTGTTCAGGCGATGAAAATGCATACAGACAGTCAGCACATTTTTCATTTGAAGAATGAGGGAAACGGATATTATGGAATCATGTTAAGGCAGCGGGATTACTATATCTATACATATCTTCCGGATACGGTAGTATTTCACAACCTTCCATTAAATGTAGCCGGTGTTATTTTTCTGTATTTCCTGCTTTTTAGTATGTTCTGGCTCTGGGTATACCGAACCAATCTGGCAAACCAGAAGCAGGAGATGGAAAAAGAGGAGAAGTATAAAGCGGAACTTCTGACAGCAGCCAAAAAGGCAGAGGCTGCCAATCGGGCGAAGACAGAATTTCTCCAAAGGATGAGCCATGACATCCGGACACCGATCAATGGAATCTTCGGGATACTTGATATGGCTGACCATTATGCGGATGATATGGAGAAACAGACGGAATGCAGAACAAAAGCCAAAGCGACGGCTCATCTGTTACTGGAATTGCTGAACGATATTCTGGATATGAGCAAGCTGGAGTCGGGAGAAGTGGTTCTGGAAAACAGGCCATTTAATCTGAAACGTGTTTTTGAGGAAATCTATGTTGTGATCGAGCATATGGCTGCCGAACAGAATATCCGGATTGTGTGGGAAGAAAAAGAAGTTACACACCGGAATCTGATCGGAAGTCCGGGGCATGTGAAACGGATCCTGATGAATATCCTGTCGAATGCGGTGAAATATAACAGGGAAAATGGAAGTATCTATATCAGCTGCAGGGAAATTGCATCCGAACAGCCTGGAATGACCGTGATAGAATTTGTCTGCCGGGATACCGGAATCGGGATGGCAGAGACGTTCCAGAAACGTATTTTTGAACCGTTTGCACAGGAGCATACAGGAAGCCGCACAAAATTCGCAGGAACAGGTCTGGGAATGCCGATTACCAAAAAGCTGGTTGAGAAGATGGGTGGAACGATTACCTTTGAAAGTGAAGAGGGTGCAGGGACGACATTTGTGATCCGTATTCCGTTCCAGATTGATACAGACAGGAGCGACAAATCTGAAACCGGAGAAAAAACAGAAGCTTCTATTCGGGGACTGCATATTCTTCTGGCAGAAGACAATGAGCTGAATATGGAAATAGCAGAATTTGTGCTTCAGAATGAAGGCGCTGCCGTGACCAAAGCATGGAATGGCCAGGAGGCTGTCGAGCTGTTCAGAAAAAGTGAACCTGGTGAGTTTCATGTCATTCTTATGGATATTATGATGCCGGTCATGAGTGGTTATGAAGCTGCAAAGACGATCCGCTCTCTGGAGAGAGCGGATGCAAAGGTAATACCGATCATTGCAATGACGGCAAATGCGTTCACGGAGGACAGACTGAGCGCAAAAGAGGCCGGAATGGATGAGCATATTGTAAAACCTGTTGATGCGAAGGTATTGGTAAAGGTAATTCACGAATTAGTGGAACACAGATTCGGTAAAATTTCTAAATGAAACAAAAACACTCCGCAGGCGGAGAATCCTGCAGGCAGGACTCTTCGGTCTGCGGATCTGTGAATTTGCTCACTGCAATTTATTTATTACAAGTTATTTACCGTGGTTCATCAGCACTTTGATGTCTTCCTCCGGTGTGGTGACAGGTGCAATGCCATAATGCTCCACCAGAAAGCTCCGAATATTGGGAGACAAAAATGCCGGAAGAGAAGGACCAAGACGGATGTTTTTGATACCAAGATGCAGAAGCGTTAACAGGATGCAGACAGCCTTCTGCTCATACCAGGAGAGGACGAAGGAAAGCGGAAGCTCATTTACGGAACATCCAAATGCATCCGCAAGCGCTGCGGCAACCTGGATCGCACCATAAGCATCATTGCATTGTCCCATATCCATCAGTCGTGGCAGACCACCGATTTCTCCCAGATCGAGATCATTGAAACGGAATTTGCCACATGCCAGGGTGAGGATCATACTGTCAGAAGGTGCCTGTTTCACGAATTCTGTGTAATAGTTTCGACCCGGTTTGGCACCATCACAGCCGGCAACCAGGAAGAAATGGCGGATCGCCCCTGATTTTACGGCTTCTACTACAGTACCTGCATGGGACAGGATCGCTGCATGACCAAAACCGGTTGTTACTTTTGATCCGCCGTTGATGCCTGCGAGCATCTGATTTTCTTTATAACCACCCAGTTCCAGTGCTTTTTCAATGACCGGTGTGAAATCTTTCTTCTCATCGATATGAACGGCACCTGGGAAGGCAACCATTTCTGTTGTAAATACCCTGTCGGCGTAGCTGTTTTTCGGCGGCATCAGACAGTTGGTAGTGTAAAGGATCGGAGCCGGAAGATGGTCAAACTCTTTCTGCTGATTCTGCCATGCAGTTCCGAAATTTCCCTTCAGATGAGAGAATTTTTTTAAGAACGGATAGGCATGGGCAGGGAGCATTTCACCATGCGTATAGATATTGATTCCTTTTCCCTCTGTCTGTTCAAGCAAAAGCTGAAGGTCTTTCAGATCATGTCCGGTCACGACAATAAAAGGTCCCTTTTCTATGGTAAGTGTTACCGTAGTTGGTTCTGGCGTGCCGTAGGTTTCTGTATTTGCCTTATCAAGAAGTGCCATGCACTTCAGATTGATTTCCCCTACTTTCAGAACGGCAGGAAGCAGTTCTTCCATACGTTCTTCATAACCGATCTTAAATAATGCTTCGCAGAAGAAGCGATTCACCTCGGCATCTTCATAATTCAGAACATTTGCATGATAGGCATAGGCAGCCATTCCGCGAATCCCGAAAAGAATAAGAGATTTCAGGGAGCGGATATCTTCATCGGCATTCCACAGCTGCTGCATGTCGTATTCCTCTGTCTTACCGCATGGAGACTGACAGCTGCTGCAGTCGGGAACCAGTCGTTCTTTCTCGGCTCTGACCTTTCGTATCATCGTTTCAATCGCCGTATTGTCAAAGCTCACATTTGTAACGGTAGTAAACAGTCCTTCAATTATGAGCTGCCCGGTTCTTTTGGAAATCGTTTCTGCATCATTGACTGCTCTTGCCAGACCGATCAGCGCACCCGTCAGTTCATCCTGCAATCTGGCGGTATCCGCTTTTTTTCCACAGACACCGGCATTTCCGGTGCATCCGCTACATCCGGCGGTCTGTTCACACTGATAACAAAACATTTTCTTATCCATTTTTATATTCTCCTTTATTTTTATTCTATAATTTTTCCGTCAATACTTATCGTTACGACCTGCCATGGTATGAATTTTCCACTGTTCTGAAGCGCTTTTTTGGCTGCCATCTCCAGGCCGCCGCAGCATGGAACCTCCATTCTTACAATTGTCACACTTTGAATATCATTATTTTGAATAATTGCAGTCAGCTTTTCACTGTAATCCATCTGATCTAATTTTGGACAGCCAATGAGAGTTACCTTATTCCGGATAAAATCCTGATGAAAGCCTGCGTAAGCGTAAGCGGTACAATCGGCTGCGATCAAAAGCTTTGCCCTGTTAAAATACGGTGCATTGACAGGTGCCAGCTTAATCTGCACCGGCCAGTTCTGAAGCTTTGATATTGAAGCTGCGATGGAAGATGGTTTTGACAATTCTGTTGTTTCCGGTTGGCGGATCTGCATACTTTTAGATCCGGGACAGCCGGTGCGAACAGAACCTGCCGGATGCTTGATAAATAGGTTTTTCTGAGCCTCCTTCACGGCTTCTTCATCGTATTCAGGAGCTTCTCGTTCTTCAAAAGAAATGGCTCCTGTCGGACATTCCGGGAGACAGTCCCCTAATCCGTCACAGAAGTGTTCTCTTACCAATTCTGCTTTTCCATGAATGATATCAATGGCTCCTTCGTGGCAGGCATCTGCACAGGCACCGCAGCCGTTGCATTGTTCTTTATCGATCCGAATAATTTTTCTTATCATGTTTTTCCTCCGTCAGAATCATTTACCTTTTATTTCTGTTAGAATTATAGTATGATAACGATAACTTGTATGTTTGATTTCCAACAGGAGGGTTTGTTTTGAAAAAATATTTGCCCATTCTAAGAACCAGTCCTTTTTTTAAAGGTCTTTCTGACAGTGAGATATTATCGGTACTGCATTGTGTAAATGCAGTGACAATTTCCAGAAAACGGGATTCATATATATTCAGAGCAGGAGATTCTACCGATGTAATGGGACTTGTGGTGTCCGGCTGTGTTCTTGTTATTCAGGAAGATCTGTGGGGACATCGGAATATTTTGTCAAAATGTCATGCGGGTGATTTTTTTGGCGAACCATATGCAGCAAGTTCGGGAGCGGTTCTGAATGTCAGTGTGGCAGCGGATGAGGATTGTGAGATCATTTTATTAAATGTTCAGAGGATTCTGGTTTCCTGCTCAGCAGCATGTGAACATCATCAGAAACTGATCCGCAACCTGGTCAGTGTCCTGGCAAATAAGATACTGATCCTGAACGATAAGATCACACATGTTGGCAAGCGAACGACAAGGGATAAACTATTGTCGTATCTGTCTGCAGAATCCATCAGACATTCGTCGCTGTCGTTTGATATTCCCTTTGACCGCCAGCAGCTGGCAGATTATCTTTGTATTGACCGTGCGGCAATGTCTACGGAGATATCAAAGCTGCAAAGAGAAGGATTTATAAAAACAAACAGAAATCATTTTGAATTGACTGTTTGTAATGATTCGGGTTCTGAAGTGAAAATATGACGTCAAAAAATCAATCGTAAAAATTTACGATTGATTTTTGCGCGGATATGCATATAATTTAATCATTAGATTTGAAAGGGGGAGATTACTATGCGTGAAACAAGAATATTGGAATTCAAGGAAACAATTACGAATACTTTTTTGAAAACCGTCAGTGCCTTTTCGAATTATAATGGTGGAACCATTCTTTTTGGTGTTGATGATGATGGAAACGTGAAAGGATTGCTAGATATAAAACAGGCTTGCCTGGATATCGAAAATAAGATCAATGACAGCATATCACCTCAACCAAACTATACACTTGAAATACAAAATAACGATCAGACGATAAAACTCACTATAAAAAGTGGTCTTCAGAAGCCATATTTATATAAATCAAAAGCATACAAACGAAATGATACAGCAACGATAGAGGTAGATACACTGGAATTTTCAAGGCTTGTATTAGATGGAAAAAATATTAGCTTCGAAGAACTACCTTGTAAAGATCAGGAGTTATCTTTTGAAATTCTACATCGTAGACTGAAAGAAAATATTCAGATTCAAATGTTTGATCAGGATACTTTAAAGATATTGAACCTGTATGACAATGTAAATGGCTTCAATAATGCAGCAGGAATTCTGTCAGATAAAAATCATTTCCCGGGAATTGATATTGTCGAATTCGGAGAAAACATCAGTATCATTCAAAAGAGAGCGACCTTCGAAAACACATCGGCCCTAGATGTATATGAAAAGGCAATAGATGTATTTAGAGATTATTATCAATATGAAGTAATACAGGGCGCTGACAGAACGAAGATGGAGAAAATACCGGAAGCAGCATTCAGAGAAGCAATTGCCAATGCGTTGATTCATAGGGTATGGGATGATAATTCACACGTCAGAGTTTCCATGTTTGATGATAGGATAGAAGTAGTATCTCCTGGTGGATTGCCTGCTGGAATAACGGCAGAAGAATATTTATCAGGTAAACTTTCTGTTTTAAGAAATAGAACTCTTGCAAATGTATTTTACAGACTGGGATTTGTAGAGATATTTGGAACAGGAATTACACGAATAAAACAACTGTATGCAGAGAGTCTGATAAAACCAGATTTTGAAGTATCAGAAAATATCATAAAAATTGTGTTGCCGACATTTGAAACGAATGCTGATTTAACCGAAGACGAAAAAGTGATCTACAAAATCTTGAGTAAGACAATACTGAAACCGATAAGTGAAATTGCACCATATGTCCCATTTGGTAAATCGAAAACAACACAGTTGCTGAAAGCGATGGGAGAAAAAGGCGTGGTTGCAGTTGAAGGAAAAGGCAGAGGAACTAAATATATAATTAAGTGAGTGGGGGTATAGGAATCTATTTTATTAAATCGATCTGACTGGGAAACAGTTGTTATATCGGCTGAAAAAGTGCGATGCGGTAAAATGAATGGTGTTTTTGCCGATGGCGTGATATACGAATCAGTAGATTAGTATGTTTTTGATTTATAGTGGAGGATGGTAGATGAAATCCCTTTTAGTTGCCGATATAGCAAAAAGATGGAATATGTCAGAACGTAGTGTTAGAAATTACTGTGCCCAGGGGCGGGTGAACGGTGCGTTTCTTACTGGTAAGACATGGAACATTCCAGAAAATGCAGAGAAACCGGAGCGCACCAACAAAAGAAAAGAAGAACCGGTTACTCTGTTGGATATTCTGAAAGAACAGAAGATAAATACTCCGGTGTAAGACACAGATTGATTTGGCAAAATCATGTGGAGTACCAGTAGACGAGATATTAGATAGTAAAGAAAAAATAGCATCTTTTTTTATGAATTGAAAGACGGTGTGTTATAAATCGTCCATCTATGATATTATGTAATTATTCAAAGAGAGGGTGGGTGAAAGGCAAAAAGGAACAAATCAGAAATATAAACCTGAATAATTCACGGTTTTACTGTGAATTATTCAGGTTATACTATATCGAAGAACCAAAGACAGAGAACGGAACGCACGATGTGCCTATGTTTGGAGATGTGGAGCGTTGTTTTAAACGCGTCATTGATAATAGACCTGTATTAAAAGAAGAACCTGTTAGTTGGAATGCCGACCATACCGAAAGCGCAACGGGCTTTTTATGGTTTGATAAAAATGATAGCGTTGAAGTTGCCAAACATTGGCAGAACCACCTTAGATGGAGCGTAAATAAGTATAACAAGACCTATAAACAGGAATTGCCTAATATTACGCTTCACATTTGCCGTCATACTTTCTGTAGTATGTGCGCCTGTGCCGGATTAAGTCCGAAAACGCTCCAAATGATTATGGGACATAGTTCAATTGAGTTTACTCTTAATGTATATACGCACCTTGAAGCCGGAAACATTAAAGAACAGTTCTTTAACATGGCACAAAGCAAGCAATATAATTTTTATAGCCTTGACCGTGCTCCGGCTGTAGTATCGTTAAATGAGGATTACGACGAAGAACCGGAACCGGATTTTGACGAAGAAGCGGACGACGAAGACTAAAAAAAGAGGGTGTGTTATATATCAAAGATATAACACACTTTCTAACGCATAAAGTGAAATACCCTCATTTATGAGGAGAAATGAAAAACAATTAAATATAAAAATGTGCAAAAATGTTGAAAAATAAAGGCTTATCGCCTCAAATCCGTTGGCACGAAAGGAGATAAAAAAATGGTCAAAATACTATTTATATGTCACGGCAATGTCCTGTGACATTTGAATAATACGTTGCACATCGCGGCAAAACGCGGCATATCTTGCTTTTTCCAATAACACGTGACTACTGTTTTACTACGAATGACGGAATGCAAATAGTATATCTGTAGTATGTTTCGTTAAATAGTTATGAGCTCTGGCATTTTGCCGGAGCTTCTTATCGTTAAAAGGTTCTCTGATATAGATACAAGATAGGTAGCAAAACATGGCAAATTAGTGCATTTCTAGGCATTGGTGAAATCGTTAAATTGTTAGGAGTAATCGTTAAAATGTTGTGATATATCGTTAAATTGTTAGGGCAATCGTTAAAAGATTGTAGTAATCGTTAAAAGGTATCTTTTTGTTGAAACTATTCCTCCGTGGGAATATAATAAAAATGAGATATTCATGCAAATGAAAAGAGGTGTTGGTATATGAAAGTAAGTGGAAAATTATCATATAAATCTGCAATTATTGTGAATGATGTATTTTTTAAGGACATAGATGAATTATTAAGAGAATATTTTGAAAAACCTAAATATTCTGCACAACTTATAAATGGTGATGAGGTTGAGTTTGAATCTGTTTCAGAATTAATATCATATGACAATTTTTCTAACCGTGCTATAAAGACAATGAGAATTGGATTTGGAATAGGAAACTATATTAGGATTGAACCATCAATGGCATTCATTAATGGATATAAATCTACGTTAGAAATGGGTTTTGAAGTTGAAAATAATGGCAAATCAGAGGAAATAAAAAGAAAAGTAAATGACCTTTGTGATAAGCATAAACAATCATTGGTCCTATGTCAAGATTTAGTACAAGTTAAAATGAGAAATTTCTCCCCATTTTAACCTGCCAGAAGCTCAGCCTCAGTGTGCGTTCTTTCATACACTCGTTCGAATTCGTTTGGCGATATATAGTTGCAATGGCTATGAATTCGTTTCGTATTGTAGAAAGCTTCCAGATATTCAAAAATCAACTGGTATGCCTGCTTATAGTCGCGAATTTTAAAGCGATTGAGCCATTCACGTTTGATAATAGAATGAAAGGATTCAATGCATGCATTGTCCCACGGAAAAGCTTTCTTCGAATAACTGCGTTGCATATTCTCGGTTGCTTTTTTATATTCCTTTGCAACATATTGGCTGCCCCGATCTGAATGGATAATTAATGGTTGATCGATATTTCGGCGAGCTTTGGCTTTGTTTATAGTATCAATCACGCAAGATACTTCCAGTGTTTCTGAAAGCGTCCAGGCTATGATTTTTCTGGAAAATAAATCCATAACACTGGTCAGATAGACAAATCCATCTATTGTCCAGATGTAGGTAATATCCGAACACCAGACTGCATTCGGACGATCAGGATTAAATTGCCCATCAAGGATATTTTGTAATTCAGTGCTGAAATCGGAATCTTTTGTGGTGATTGTCCATGGTTTGCTCCACTGAGCACGGATCCCCATTTGGCGCATATATGTACCAACGGTTCTTTCCGAGATGATTTCACCAGTTTTTCGAAGTTCTACAGTGATTTTCGGAGCACCGTAGTTCTGCTTGGAATCATCATAAATATCCTGTATTTTTGCTTTTACAGCTTCACGACGTTTTTCTGTATCAGAAGGTACGTGGTGGAGCCATGCAAGATATCCTGAGCGGGAGACGCCTAGAAATTTCAACATTCCGGAGACGGAAACCCGGCGTCCAGCCTTTTTGGCAGCTTCCGTCTTCTCAGACCCTTCGAGATAAATGGCTTCCGTCATTTTCCCAGAATGTTGATTGCTTTTTTTAACACATCAAGTGCATCTTGGGTATCACGTAATTCACGTCTGAGACGGGCAATTTCCTTCTGCTCGTCAGATGCATAATTACCAGAACCACGAACAGGAATATCACCTGATTCCCGGAAGTCTTTCAGCCACTTTGTTAATGTGCTGTATCCGATGCCAAGATTTTCTGCACATCCACGTACACCAAGATCTTTATGATCCTCGTAGTACTGGACTGCATCAAGTTTAAATTGTTTGTCATGTTGCTTTGCCATATGAGATCCTCCTTCAGCATGTCTCTATTGTATCATGCTTATGTGTATTTGGGATTTCTCATTTTGGCTTGTACTATTTATATTCTAGCACCAATATTAATAATAGAATAGCAAGTGCAATTGCAATGCGTATTGCACTATTGTAAAATTAGAAGATGGGATAGACACTATTGAAAACTAAAAGATATTGGAAAATAAGAAAGATACTATTAAATTGGATTTTTAAACTTAAAAAGATACGCTTTACTTTGGAAAGTCGAAGACAGTCATCTAAGGAATATTGGTCGTTTAACAGACTTCTTTTGGAGAGATTTGTTTCTGGTGTTATTAAGGGAATAATATTAGCAACAATTCTTGGTTTGTTGGATAAGCTGTTACTTAGCATTGGCGTGATACTGGTTATAAATAGTAATATTTTGTCAGATGTACTTATTGGAGAATTAGGCGTTGCAGGTGTTATTTTAGGATTGTATTGCTCTAATATTTCAAGTATATATTCTACAAGATATGCTAATGCTCCAGAAAAAATAGCTATTGCCTTTCAATATGATAGGTTGACGGTAAAGTGTTTAAATGCCATTAGTAGTTGTATAATATATGGAACAATTATACTTGTTGAATTATTAATGGGATATGACGTTGGTTGGGTATCTGCCGGTATATTAATTATATGGTCAATAGTGGTCGTTATTTCTTTTGGAATAACTGGAAATAGAACATACCAGTTGTCAGATGTATTTAGAGTATCAGATGATGCTTATATTGCATTAGGAAGAGTGATTACCAAAAGTCTTAATCGAGAACTGTATGCATCAGATGCAAATTATCAAAATCACTTTTGTAAGATTGCATCAGATAGAATTGAATTACTAAAAGTTATTCAAAAATATGGATGTAATCCTGATTCGGCAGATAGCTCATCTATTCTTAATTTTATGTGTGCGAATCTAGACCTTATTGAACAGTATTGGCTTATTAAGAGGCATATTTCGAGAGATTCATTGTGGTTTAGGAGAAAAGGAGTATATCAGAAGTGGCATTTTGCTAATGACACGGAAACCTCAATGGCGTTAAGAACAGGAACCTCATTAAGACCAAAGGAAAAACCTGATTTTTATTGGTTCGAAGATGAATTAATGTCAATAAATCATGCATGTGTAAATTATTTGATTAAAAGGAATGACTGGGGGACTTTATATAGTTATTTTTCAGTCTTTGAGTCAGTTTGTAAATCCGCAATAGAACAAAAAGAGGCAAATTACTATGTAGGACAAATTGATTGGCTAAAAAGTGTTATTCAAAGTTTTGTAGATAACACTAAAATAGAAGAAAATGTTGCCTTTGCAGGAATTGTCGAACATATTTCTCTTTTATATTTGGATATAATATTGGAGTCAAGTAAGTATTTTAGTAATCTTGATATTAATGCAATAAGCAAATCGGTTATAAAAGGAATTGACACCGGAAAGAGATACAACTCTATAAAGGCAATTAGGGGAAGAAATTATATAGAAATATATAAGAAGATGATAACTGAGGTTTATACAGAAGGACATCGGATCACTCCTGATTGGTTAATTAAGCAGTATGTGGCAAAAGAGGAGTTTGTTTATGTAAATACCTTATTTGATATGGTTAAGGAAGGGGTCGAACAGGCATATTCATTGAGTAGTTTTTTTGTTGAAAAAAATATGTATTATGAAGCGTGCATTATGCTTACGAGATTCTATGAATATGAGTCTAAGTTGTCAAATTTCTTTAAGTTTGCAAATCAGGTAGAAAAGAATTTAAATAAATATCATTTGGATTCTGCAGATAAATGGGATGACAGTAGATTAGCAGGAGTAGAAGAAAAATTTTTGGAATGTAAAAAAGAACTTCCAGAAATGTTGCTAAAATGTTCAAGTGCTTTTGCAATTAAAAATTGGGATAGAAGAGAAGAATATCCTGACTTTTTAGGTGAGTGCTATAACCATATTGCAGAAGATACGGTTGAGGCTATTGTCAACTCAGATAAAAAGCAATTTGAAAAAGATTTTGAGATTTTAACAAAGATAATGCTTTTATACCAGGAGTATATCAGAACGGATTTTATAAAGAACAAAGATTTATATAGAGTAGAATATGCATATTATATGTTTACGTCTCCGATTGTTGAATGGGCACAAATTGGTGGACTTGGAATATTGTGGGGCGAATTTTTTAAAGATGTAGAATGGTGTAGTATCGTAAAAGAAGCTTCAAAAATTGTACTTAATGTAAAAGAGAATGAGGAGAAGTCAACAGAGCTTGCAGCTCAATTAATCGAATTTGCATCACGGAGAAATAAATTCCTTTTTGGTATAGGGGCAAGAGATATCCTTGAAACAAAGTGGAATCAATTTGTCGCAAATGCAATAAGAGAGTCTGCTACTATTGAAACGGAATATGTTATGTTCAGACAAGAGATAAAGACTGATAGTAAAATTATTAAAGCATTTTGCTCAAATTTTTTAGATATGGGATTTACGACAGATCCATCCGAAGTATTTTGGGTTATATGTATTAATCCGCTACTCCCTAAGGAAAAGAGATTTCACACTAGATTTTCGTGGGAGGATGATTTGAATGAATAATATATTAAGAATAAAAAGGAAGATGGAAAAAGTATATAAACGTCCCATTGATAACATTTATTCGCATAGTTTTTACAGTGATTTGTTTTCAGGTTATGAGTATTCGTTAAGCGAAGAAAAAATTAATAGAAGAGATTTCTATATAATCATTCCAGATGATAAAGAGATTGTAGAATTATTTGGAAACGGTAGGCATTATGATTTTTCATATGAGTTTAGTCAATCTATTGATAGAGTCCTTTATAGCATGGCTGTTTATGGAAAGGCATATATTTTCGTAAAGCCAGATTATATTAACGAATCTGATGCGAATGGAAAAGAAATTAAAAAACTAAGCGCTATTCATATAGGAGAAGTAAAAGGAATTCCAAAGAAAGGTAAGTTTTACTCAAAGACTTATTCAAATGGAATCTCTGAATTCAATATTGAAGAAGGTAAATTAATTACTTTTGACTTAAAGGAATTTGGATATAAAAGAAATTACTTTAAAAACCTTGTAAAACATTTGGGAAAATATGATATTACATCTAATTCTCTAGAATCAATAAACAATGAGCCTACGTATGATTTTAGCGTACATGCAGATAAAAACAGGAAAAGGTTCTTAAAAAAGATGAGAAACATTGGCTGGAGTTTTGGAACGGACGGTTTTTCGGATAGTTATATTTTATATAAGGAAATCAAAATGAAGCTATTTAAAATGCAGATACTTCAAAATGTACTTATGAAAATTAATAAAGTGATAACAACAGAATATATTCCCAATAAGGAATTTGAAATAAAAGCGTTAACCAGTAATGTTGACTATGCAGGAGCGTGGGCAAAATTTCAATCTGGAGAATTAACAGTTTCGGAATTGAGTAATATAGTATGGAAAGGAATTACTGATTAAGTGAACATGTTTACGAGTCGCAGATGTAGAGGAATGCTTTCGGAAAATAATAGAAAAACGAAACTCACCCAAAGCAGAACCTATGGTAGATGGAAAAAGTGGATTCTTATACTTTGATAAAAATGAAAGTATCTGTTATTCCCTGCACTGGGAGCATTATTTCCAACACATCATTCAGAAGTATAATAATACTTACAAAGTACAGATGCCTGTCATTACACCGCATGTATGCCGACACACCTATTGCTCAAATATGGCAAAATCCGGAATGAATCCAAAAGCATTGCAATATTTGATGGGCCACTCAGATATCAGCGTAACGCTGAATACATATACGCATGTAAATCTTGAGGATGCCAGGGAAGAAGTTGCCCGGATTCAGGTTGTGTAATTACGATTTTTAATTGAAAATAGCAAGGTGTAAAATGGAAAAACATACACCTTATTTTACACCTTTTGCTGACGATATTATGCAAAAATAAACCAGATTATGAATAATCTGTGCTCCAATGAGCCACCTGTCCGGCAAGCTTGAGCCACCATTCCGGATATGTGTGAGCCACTATTCCGGTCATAATGAGCCACTTCAGTTTTATAATAGA
>NZ_JBQKGG010000005.1:0-127163 GCF_052118925.1 Candidatus Paralachnospira sp. LCP21S3_A2 | reverse complement strand
ATAGACCGTCTGCCGGGCAGCCGTCGCCGTCCGGTAACAGTCTGCCGCCGTCCAGTGACAGCCTGTCACGGTCCGGCTTATGTCTATGGCTAAATGGGCGTTCCGCCCATCGTGTAGGGAAAGGCAGGCCGGTATTGCCTGCCGGGGATGTGTCTGTCACCGTCAGGCCATAGACCGTCTGCCGGGCAGCCGTCGCCGTCCGGTAACAGTCTGCCGCCGTCCAGTGACAGCCTGTCACGGTCCGGCTTATGTCTATGGCTAAATGGGCGTTCCGCCCATCACCTCAGGAAAGTCCTGTCCGAAGAAGAAGCGAGCTTCTTTCCGGACAGTTCTTTTCTGAGGCTGACGGGTGAAACTGGTGAAATAAATATTTTTTTCACAAATCAAATACATGACGAAACTGGTAGAATCTAAGTGAAAGTAACGCGGTGATTTGGGTAATATGTCGGTTTTTATGAAAATTGTAACTAATATGGTAAAATAATTGAAAAAACCATTTAGTCAAATTTTATGAAAAACCATTGACTTGTCATATGAAATGTGCTAATATGAACAAGAGCTTGATAGACAAGCTAAAGAAAAAGGAGGAAAAAGAAATGAAAAAAGTGTTGGCAGTTCTTTTAGCTTCCATGATGGTTGTAAGTATGGCAGCTTGTGGCGGCGACAAGAAGACCGAAACCACAAAGGCAGCTGAGACCACAAAGGCAGCAGAAGAGACAAAGAAAGCAGAAGAGACGAAGAAAGCAGAAGAGACAAAGGCAGCTGAAGGCGATTTCGTAGCTGACGTAAACGGTGATGGCAAGATTATCGTTGGTTACATCTCCAAGAACCTGACTGACCCCTTCCACGGACCTATCAATACCAGTGCAGAAGAAAAGTTTGATGCTCTGAAGGCTGATGGAACCATTGACGACTGGACAGGTATTCTTGATGGTCAGACACTTCCCGATGTACAGATCAACTGTGCTCAGGACTGCATCACAAAGGGCTGTGATTTCGTATTCATCGCTCCCGCTGAGGCAGAGGCTTCCGATCCCGCTGTTGTTCAGATGGCAGATGCTGGAATCCATGTAATCGTATTCAATTCCAAGACAAAAAGCACAGACGAGAAGGCTTGGGTCTTCTCCGGTTCTGATGATGTATACGCAGGCGAGCTTCTTGGTACCTGGGTAAAGGATAACTGCCCGAACGGTGGTAAGTATGTACACTGCAACGGTATCCTTGGTAACTCCGCTCAGATCCAGAGAACCGAAGGTATGCACAACATCCTTGATCCTATCAGCAGCTTTGAAATGGTAGCTGATGAAGATACACAGTGGAGCGGCGAGAAGGCTGCAACCGCTGCTGAGAATGCAATTGCTAAGTACGGCGATGAGCTGGTAGCAATCATCTGTGATAATGATGACATGAGCTCCGCTGCACAGTCCGCTTGCAACGCTCAGGGCAGAAACGATATCATCTGTGTAGGCGTTGACGGCAACCAGACTCCTCTCCAGATGGTTAAGGATGGCGAGCTTGGCGCAACCGTTCTTCAGGATGGTGTAGGTCAGCTTGGTGCTGGTATCGATGCTATGGTAGCAGCTATCAAGGACGGCAAGGCGCCTGCTGATAAGAACATCATGGTAGACTTCGTTCTTGTAACAAAGGACAACGTTGACCAGTACCTGAAGTAATTTAAAGCTAAGTTACATACGGTATAACGAATAAAGACAGGGCTATGTGCGAAAGCACATGGCCCTTTTTTCTTTCATAGGAAAGTTCGCCCTATGAAAGAAAAAGCGCTCCGCGGGGATCTTTTTTCATTATAGAAAAAAGCCTTATGAAACAGCTGGAACAGGAGTGCCGGTGGTACACCGCGATAATGAAGAGGGCTGTGAGGATATACAGGCGGAAAATCTGGAAAACATCGTAAAATAGCCATCTGCAACTGCCGGTTGACAGATTGGCAGGCACAGATGGTAGAATGACAGGCAGGAACATGGTAAAATAGTTCTGTATCCGTGGTGGAAAGAAGCGGACGCAGGAGGGTAAAAGATGAAACTATCGGAGAAAATTGCAGGCGAGCGGAAGAAACAGGGCTGGTCACAGGAAGAACTGGCAGAGCGGCTGGGCGTGTCCAGACAGGCAGTCTCCAAGTGGGAGAGCGGCCAGTCGGTACCGGATCTGACAAAGCTTCTGGGACTGTCTAAGGTATTTGGGGTTACTACAGATTATCTTCTGAAGGAGACTGAGTCGGACAGGAGCGAAGCCCAGAGAAATGAAACAGAGAATCGTTCAGAACATTCAGAATATCGCAAGGATGACTTTGATACAGTACGCCTGATCAGTCAGGAAGAGGCAGAAACCTATCTGGAGTCCAGAGAGACAGCGGCGCCCTGGGTTGCCGGAGCGGTAGCACTTTGTATTCTGAGTCCGGTGCCTCTGATTCTTCTTGGAGGACTGGCGGAAAGCAGGATTCCGGGGATTACAGAAGGAATTGCTGGAGGAATCGGGCTGACCGTGCTGCTGGTAATGGTAGGGATTGCTGTGTTTTTCTTTATCTGGTCAGGCATAAGGGAACAGCGGTTTGAGTATTTGCGAAATGAAGGGTTTGTGATTGAGCCAGCTGCAGCAGACTGGGTCACAGGCCGAAAGGAGGCCTTTGGTCATATATATGGAATCTGTCTTGGAGGAAGCGTGGTGGGCTGTATTGTGTCTGCAATCCCTGTTGTAATTGCAGGAGTCTCAGGAACGGTCTCTGAGTGGGTTTATGGAGCCTGTATCGTATTTCTGCTGGTGATCGTGGCGATAAGCGTGGCAGTGATTACCTGGGCCTCCATGATCAAATCGTCATACGATATTCTGCTGCAGAGCGGAGAGTTTAAAGAAAGTGAGAAGAAAAGCCGGGAACGCAGGAATGCACTGTCCGGCGTGTACTGGTGCCTGATCACTGCCGGTTACCTGGCAGTGAGCTTTTCCACGGGTCGATGGGATCGGACCTGGATCATCTGGGCTGTTTCAGGCGTCCTCTACGCTGCCCTGGAGGCGCTTGTAAGACTGCTCACAGGAAAAAACTATGAGGAAAAATAAAAGAAGAGCCCGCCAAAAGCGGGCTCCCTTCATTTACACTTACTGGTCGTAATATGTAACTTATTTCATTACATAGCCGCCGCAGAGGTTGTGACGAACGGGTTCGTCCTCTTCGATGGTCATAACCAGCTCTTCTACAAAGTGGTTGTCCTTTGCGTCATCGTTAACCTTGGAAACCTCACCAACGATAACCGGGCCGCCCTCAGCATAGAATCTGTGGTATACATAAGGAGTCAGGGTTACGCTGTTGCCGTTTGTAACCTTGATGGTTGTGCCTGCGGGCATAGTCTTCTTAACACCGTCCAGGTACAGAGTTACATCAGACTCGGTATCCAGCTTGTAGCCGTCTTCCTTGCTGGTGCTGTTGAAAACCTGGATGCAGAGAACGCCGCCTGCACGGTTGATGATGTCCTCTGTTTTATCATAATGGAAGTGCATCGGAAGCTCCTGACCATCCTTCATAGCGATCATTTTTTCGCAGTAGGGACGTCCGGGATCATCCATCTCGCCGTTACGCAGAGTAAACAGAACAGCGCCGCGCTTGTCAAAGTCGTTGCTTGCATAGTCTGTTACATCCCAGCCCATAGCTACCTTGCGCATACGGTCTGTAATATCCTTCTTTGCTTCCCAGTCTTCGGGAGTCCAGTAAGCAAAATCAGGAAGATTGAAATGTAATTCCTTGCAAAGATCCATAGCCCATTCGATGTTTGTGTTGATAACAGAACGTTTCATTTTATCTATCTCCTTTCGAAAAGACCTTTCTGGTCTTCTCTATCATAATACAATTGCGAACCGGAAACAAGGGAAAATCCCAATTATTTTGCCAGTTCTTTCATGGAATCAGCGATTGCGGTCAGCATCAGGTAAGCACTTGTTGCACCGGCATCCAGCAGGCCAACGCTCTGCTCACCGTGGAAACGTGCACGGCCAATCTTGGCTACCATGTTCTTGGTGGACTGCCAGCCGTCTTTTGCTGCGTTCTTCATGTCATCCAGGGCGGATACAAAATCTTTTCCGGCCTCCAGAGCAGCGTTGTAAGCATTTCTTGCAGGATCCATTGCGTCTAACAGACACTTATCACCGGGCTTTGCACTGCCGACATCCATAACGCCGTCAACGGCATTGTTGATCATGGTCTTAAAGATTTCAGCGTCGATGGCTTCTTCGTTTGCACACGCATCACCCATCTCCTCGAAGAAGGTTCCGTAAAGAGGTCCCATGGAACCGCCGATGTCCTCTTTCAGGATCTGGCTGAGAACGGCAAGTCCGTCGGAAAGGCTGTAGGTCGTTCCGGCCAGCTTTTCTTCGGTCATGGTGAAGCCCTTGTTCATGTTCAGGCCGTGATCGCCGTCACCGATCTTGCTGTCTACTTCGCAGAGATAATCCTTGTTGGTCTGGATGGTCTTGATGAGACTCATAACAACCGGGCCGGCTTCTGCATTCTTTACGGAAGCACCGGAAACCACATGAGTGGATTTCTGGGCAGCCTTGGAAGCTTCTTCGGAAGCCTCATGCTTTACGGAAGCAGCCTGCTTGTGGAGCGTTTCCTGAACAGCGCCGTCTAAGGGAAGCTGCTTTAAACCGACTGTATCGCAGGGCAGGTCGATGCATTTCTTTAATTCATCATCCAGCTTCATAACAGTCAGGGTAACACCCTTCATCTCCAGGGAGGTGAAATAGTTTCCAACGTATGCCTTATAAACCTTGATTCCTTTTTCTCTTAACAGCTCATCTACTCTGCCGTATACGATATACTGCTCCATAACAGGGGTAGCGCCGAGGCCGGACAGCAGGGTAACAACCTCATCACCTTCCTTGAAGGGAAGATCGGGGAGGATGATATCGAGCATTTCCTCTGCCATTTCATTGGCAGTTCCCAGAGGCTTTACAGCCATACCGGATTCTCCGTGGTGACCAACACCGACTTCCATGGTGCCTTCTGCGATCTGGAAGGTGGGAACACCGTTGGAAGGAATGGTGCAGGGAGCGGTACCGATACCAACGGAACGTGTATTGTCGATGGCCTTCTGTGCTGCTGCGACAACCTCGTCAAGAGAACCGCCCATAGCAGCCTTTGCACCGCCGACCTTCCACATCAGGATCTCTCCTGCCACGCCACGGCGGTTTTCGCGCTTGTCGGGAGCTGCGGAGGGAACGTCATCATTGGCAACGACCTTTTTTACGGCAATGCCCTTCTTTTCAGCTGCACGCATAGCCATTTTTACGTTCATGTTGTCGCCGGCATAGTTACCGTAGAGAACGGCAACGCCCTTTCCGGCATCGGCAGCCTCAATGGCAGCCTCGAAAGCCTTTGCAGAGGGGGATGCGAAGATCTCGCCGCATGCTACGGCATCACACATGTTCTTGCCCACATAGCCGATGAATGCAGGCTTATGGCCGGAGCCGCCGCCGGTTACGATGCCGACCTTGCCCTCAACGGGAGCGCCGACATACTTAAATACTCTGGAATTTTCAGTGGGGGCGATGATGTCGCTGTTGGCGGCTGCAAAGCCCTTTAACATATCTTCAACTACATAGTCGGGATTGTTGATAATCATATTCATGGGAAAGACTCCTTTAAATATTAAAGCTTACGGTAAGATTCATCGATTTCATTGATTCTGGCAACCTTGGGAGCAGATCCGCCGCCGGCGAAATCACACTTTAACCAGATATCAACCAGGTACTTGGCCAGCTCAACGCCGATTACACGTTCGCCCATGCACATGATCTGTGCGTTGTTGCTCTTTCTGGAACGCTCGGTGGAGAAAGGATCGTGGCATACTGCCGCACGGATGCCGGGAACCTTGTTGGCAACGATGCACATACCGAGACCGGTACCGCATACCAGGATACCGCGGTCGAATTCACCGCGTGCAACGGCCTCAGCGACCTTCTGTGCAACGTCGGGATAAAGGATCACTTCTCCTTCTGCAGCACCGAAATCCTTGTATTCGATGTCTTCCTTGGTGTCCAGATGCTTCATGATGGCTACCTTTAATGCATATGCAGCCTCGTCACAGCCGATTGCGATTTTCATTTTTCTATTACCTCTTTTCATCAGCTGGTCTGCAAAGCAAAAGCCGTGCAGACCGGAATTATCTTATAGCACAGGAGACAGTTCCTGTGTGACAACCATTTTTACAGCTCAGCAGCGATTGCCTTCAGGTTTGCCAGACCGTCGCGTGCCAGATCCTCGCCGGTGGGGGCGAAATTACGCCAGATTGCACAGTTTCCGGCAAGCTCGGTGAAGCTGGGATCAAAGGATTCGATTACCAGAGGTCCGTCATAGCCGATATCATGGACTGCCTGGAAGAACTCCTTGAAAGGAACAAGTCCGGTTCCGGGGATTCCTCTGTCGTTTTCATTTACATGGATATAGCCGAGGTATTCCTTGCCGCAGGTCTTTACAGCGCCGGAATAGCTCTTCTCTTCACGGATCATATGGAAGCAGTCAAGATGAACCTTGATGTTGTCGCCGCCTACATCCTTACAGAACTTCACAGCATCCTCGGCGATGTTTAACATATGAGTCTCGAAACGGTTTACGCACTCCACGCAGATCACAACGTCACCGGTTTCCTTTGCATAAGCGGTATTTTCTTTCATGCATTCAACCGCCCAGTTCCATTCCTGCTCGGTACGGGGCTTCTTGGTCAGGTAACCCCATGCTGCGTAGTTTACGCCGCCCAGGATCGGAGCACCGAGGGTATTACAGATATCAATACACTTCTTCATAGCCTTTACAGAAGCTTTCCGGATCTCGGGATCGGGGGAGATCGGGTTTGTCTCGGCGGTCAGGGTTGTGGTGCATACGCAGTCGATACCAACCTTCTCTAACTCTGCCTTTACTGCTTCGGTCGGGAATGTGAAAGGATTTGCGATTGCAAAGTCAATCACTTCAAAGCCCATTTCCTTTGCTTTACGGATGATCCAAAGATCTTTTTCTTTGAAGTCTTCGGTCCAGATAAAGCTGTCAACACCGAACTTGAAATACATAATACGTCCTCCTTGATTCTTTTTTATTTCAGTTTAATCATTGCCGTTTCTGGAAAAGGGGGAACTGTGCAATTTTACAATTTCCCCAAAATCCCTGATTATAGATTACACGGAAAAGAGGAAAATGTCAAGAGAAAACGGTCATTTTTCACATGAGAACAAGTCGGAATTTGTTGATTATTACTAATGTAAGAATGGAGGGGGGTACGAAAATTCTGTCTATAATGTTGAAAACCGAAAAATCATGAAAAAAGCATAAAGTCATTGCCAGAAGCGGTGGTTTAATGATAAAATAAAATGTACGCCTGTTTGCGCCGGAGTCTGAAGAGAAGAAAAGAAAAAATCCGGGGAAATGACAGAACAGGCGGAAAGGTGGTTGAAATTGGAAGAAGAAAAAAAATCGATCGAGGCGGAATTGGAGCATCAGACTTCTGAGGAAGTACAGGATTCTGAGTGTGAAAAAGAAACCGTGGAGCAGGAAAGTAAGGAAGAACCGACAGAGCGCCGTGGCCTGTTCGGGGCCAGGAAGCGGGAGCGGAATGATAAGACGGTTCTCGGACTTTATACGGTGGCGGCAGTTTACTTAATGTATACGGCCTTTGTGACAGGTCAGGCGATCTATGACGGAAACGTGGCGTCCGGAAAGGATATGATCTTAAAGATCTTTTTTGTGATTCTGTTTGGCGGAACGGCAGTCTGGCTGTTGTATGTCTGCTGGAAATTAAAAAAGCGGATCAAGCAGACCGAAGAGGAGGAGGCGGCCAGAGAGGCGGCTGAGTCCGGAGAGCCCATGCCGGAGAAGCTGAGCACCACGGAAAAGATCAAGAACGTCTTTGCATCCACACCGACTCAGACCTCTTCTGTAGCATCACGCGCAAAGGTATACCAGAATCCGGTCGAGGAAGAATATGAGACGGATGATGAAGATGCGGAGGACAAGAACGAAGACGCAGATCAGAGCGAAAACGAAGCTTCGGAGTCTGAAAGCGCAAAGGAAGAGTAACTGGTAAGAGCTGCCCTGCGGCTGCCGGGGAAATGACCGGAAATGCCGGGAAATGCCCGGAAACGAGGCCGGAGAACGGCAGGAAAGCGGAGGTTTCCCCTTGTCAACGAAGGCAAGCTGTGGTACGATAAAGCGGGAACTTTTTCAGCCGATTCGCCCCGGAATATACTGGCGTATGTTCCGGGGTATTTTAATAGGAAGAAACAGGCGGTGCTGCGCAGAAAGGAGCAGAAATGGCAAAGAACGTGATCAGCGATGAAACCATTGAATATGTGGGGATCCTTGCAAAGCTTTCGCTTTCTGAAGAAGAAAAGGAAGCGGCAAAGACCGATATGGCGAATATGCTGGATTATATTGATATGCTCAATGAGCTTGATACAGACGGGGTGGAGCCTATGTCCCATGTATTCCCTGTGAACAATGTATTCCGTGAGGATGTTGTGACCAATGAAAATCAGCGGGAAGCAATGCTTTCCAATGCACCGGAGCAGAAGGACGGCTGCTATAAGGTGCCGAGAACCTTTGATTAAATGACAGGAGGAAAGACCGTGGATCTGATGAGTCTGACAGCTGTTGAGCTGGGAAAGAAAATACAGGCCGGGGAGGTTTCTGTGCGGGAAGCGGCAGAGGCATCCATGGCGGCTATTGAAGCAAGAGAAGCTGATATCCACAGCTTTGTGACTGTGGCAGATAAAGAGGCCGTGTTAAAGCGTGCGGATGAAGTCCAGAGACTGATTGATGATGGTGTCCTCATGAGCCCGCTGGCCGGTGTGCCGGTGGCCGTGAAGGATAATATGTGTACCGAGGGTGTGCGGACAACCTGCAGCTCGAAGATTCTTGAGAATTTTATTCCGCCCTATACCGCAGAGGCAGTGCGGAACCTGGAAAAGGCCGGCGCTGTGATCATCGGAAAGACAAACATGGACGAGTTTGCCATGGGAAGTACTACAGAAACCTCCTATTATGGAGTGACAAAGAATCCCTGGAATCCGGAGCATGTGCCCGGCGGCTCCTCCGGCGGCTCCTGTTCAGCTGTGGCTGCGGAGGAATGCTCTTATGCGCTGGGATCTGACACCGGCGGCTCTATCCGCCAGCCCAGTTCCTTCTGCGGCGTGGTCGGAATCAAGCCCACCTACGGAACGGTTTCCCGTTACGGACTGATCGCCTACGGTTCTTCCCTGGATCAGATCGGGCCGGTGGCAAAGGATGTGACCGACTGTGCGACGATCCTGGAGATTCTCGCATCTCATGATCCCAAGGACAGCACCAGTGTGGCAAGAGAGGATTATCATTTCACCGAGGCGCTGGTGGACGATGTCAAGGGCATGAAGATCGGTATTCCGAGAGACTATTTCGGAGAGGGACTGGACCCTGAGGTAAAAGAAGCGATTCTGAATGCTGCGAAGGAGCTGGAAAAGAAGGGCGCGATTCTGGAAGAGTTTGATCTGAGCCTGGTTCAGTATGCAATTCCTGCGTATTATGTTATCGCTTCGGCGGAGGCAAGCTCCAATCTGGCACGGTTTGACGGTGTGAAGTACGGCTACCGCACCGAGGATGGCGAGGGCCTTCATAAAATGTATAAGAATACAAGATCCGAGGGCTTCGGCGCAGAGGTAAAGCGGCGGATCATGCTGGGCTCCTTTGTGCTCAGCAGCGGATATTATGATGCCTATTATTTAAAGGCACTGCGGACGAAGGCACTGATCAAGCAGGCATTCGACAAGGCGTTTGCAAACTATGATCTGATCCTGGCGCCTGCGGCTCCCACAACGGCTCCGAAGCTGGGAGAGAGCCTGAGTGATCCCATTAAGATGTATCTGGGAGATATTTATACGATTTCTGTGAATCTGGCGGGTCTGCCCGGACTCAGCATTCCCTGCGGAACCGACAGCAGGGGACTTCCGATCGGTATGCAGCTGATCGGGGACTGCTTCCAGGAAAAGGAGCTGATCCGTGCGGCTTATGCATATGAACAGACAAGAAGCTATGAGCACTGCCCCATGGCAAAGAAAGGAGCTTCCGAGAATGAGTAAACAGTATGAAACCGTCATCGGCCTGGAAGTTCATGTGGAGCTGGCGACAAAGACAAAGATTTTCTGCGGCTGCAGCACCCAGTTCGGGGGCGAGCCCAATACCCATACCTGTCCGGTCTGCACCGGAATGCCCGGTTCTCTGCCGGTGCTCAACAAGCAGGTTGTAGAATATGCGGCGGCGGTGGGCCTGGCGACCAACTGTACGATCACGCAGTACTGCAAGTTCGACCGGAAGAATTATTTTTATCCCGATAACCCTCAGAACTACCAGATCTCCCAGCTGTATCTGCCCATCTGCCGAAACGGCGGGATCGAGATCGAGACAGAGAACGGGAAAAAGACCATCGGAATCCATGAGATCCATATGGAGGAGGACGCCGGAAAGCTGATCCATGATGAGTGGGAGGAGTGTACGCTGGTGGACTTTAACCGGAGCGGCGTGCCGCTGATCGAGATCGTTTCCGAGCCGGATATGAGAAGTGCCGAGGAGGTTATCGCTTATCTGGAAAAGCTGCGTCTGATCATTCAGTACCTGGGCGCATCGGACTGCAAGCTCCAGGAGGGCTCCATGCGTGCCGATGTGAACCTGTCTGTCCGTGAGGTGGGAGCAGAGCAGTTCGGAACAAGAACCGAAATGAAGAATCTGAACTCCTTCCGTGCCATCGCAAGGGCCATTGAGGGCGAGAAGAACCGCCAGATCGATATCATCGAGGACGGCGGCAAGGTGGTTCAGGAGACGAGACGGTGGGACGACAACAAGGAATGCTCCTATGCGATGCGTTCCAAGGAAGATGCGCAGGATTACCGTTATTTCCCTGAGCCGGATCTTGTTCCTGTGGTGATCAGCGATGAGTGGCTGGATGAGATCCGCGCGAAGCAGCCGGAGTTTTGTGATGAGAAGCGGGTGCGCTATAAGGAAGAGTTCGGAATTCCCGACTATGATATCAATATCATTACCTCCGAAAAGAGAATGGCAGATCTGTTCGAAGAGACCATTGCTCTCGGCTGCAGGCCCAAGGAGGTTTCCAACTGGCTTATGGTGGAGACCATGCGCCTCTTAAAAGAGAAAGAAATGGATGCTTCTGACATTTCCTTCAGCCCGGAGCACCTGGCAGCGCTGATCGGCCTGGTGGATCAGGGAAAGATCAACCGTACCGTAGCAAAAGAGGTCTTCGAGATCATGTTTGATGAGGATATGGATCCGGCTGTTTATGTGGAGGAGAAGGGCCTTTGCATGGTACAGGATGAGGGCGCACTGCGGACAACCATCGAGGAGATCGTGAAGAACAATCCCCAGTCGGTGGAGGACTACAAAAACGGAAAGAAGAAAGCCATCGGATTCCTGGTAGGTCAGACGATGAAAGCCATGAAAGGCAAGGCAGATCCGGCTATGATCAATCAGATCCTCGGTGAGCTTCTGAATTAAAAACGGGGGAAACGTGATGTGGAATCTGCGAGTATTTTCAACGGATCTGTACCATGCCGTCAACTGGTTTCTGCTGTACAGCATCCTGGGCTGGTTTCTGGAATCGGCCTACATGTCGTTTTGCAATAAGCGGCTGACCAACCGCGGTTTTGTCCGCGGCCCGATCTGCCCGATCTACGGTGTGGGGTTTTTAGGGGCATATTTTCTGTTCAGTCCCATCGCCCATAATAAGATTTTATTGTATGTGGCGGGCTGTGTTTCCGCAACGATCCTGGAATTTCTGGTGGCGAAGGTCATGATCCGGACTCTGGGGGCTGTCTGGTGGGATTACAAGGACAAACCCTTTAACTACAAGGGGATCCTTTGCCTGGAAAGCACCCTTGCCTGGGGGCTTTATGCGGTCTGCCTGTTCCTGTTCGTTCATAAGTGGATTTCTGCGCTGGCCGACAGCTACAGCATGACATTCGGAAAGATCCTGGTCATCGCCGCCGCTGTGTACTATATTGCAGACTTTGCATACTGCGTGGCAAAGGCGAAGAATAACGAGGGACTGGATAAAGACGGGATCTTGTCGGTGAAGTAAGACGAAGCAAAGAAGGATCGGCCTGGTCGGTTCTGAAAAAACAGTGATATAAGAAGAAACAATGATATAAAACAAAAACAGACCATTCATCCGGCTCTGATCGAGAGCTGCCTCTGAATGGTCTGTTTGTTTATTTCACAGGCAAGTGCGTCCAGTGAAACAAAAAACGCTTTTCTATGTTGTCAGACAAAGTGACTGATGTTTATTCTGCTTCTGTTTTATCCGGCGGGGGCAAGGTCATCCGTACCCACTCGATCCGGTTTTTGTCCATTTTTTCCACAACGAAACGGATGTTGTCCACCGTAACGCCTTCTCCGGCAACGGGAACATGATCCAGTGCGCCGATGATCAGGCCGCCCACGGAATCATAATCCTCAGAGGAGAGGGAAAGCTCCAGGGCATCGTTGATGTCATCCAGCTTCATGGAACCCTCTACCCGGTATTCCCGGTCGGAAAGCTTCTGGAAGCTCTTTAACTCATCGGCATCGTACTCGTCACGGATTTCGCCGACCAGCTCCTCCAGAAGATCCTCCAGCGTGATGAGTCCGGCTGTTGCGCCGTATTCGTCCAGCACGATGGCGAGACTCACCGAATTCTGACGCATTTCCATGAACAGCTCGGAGGTTTTTTTGAACTCATAGGTGAAGTAGGCTTCCCGCAGATAATTCTTCAGCCGGAAGTCAGTGCTCTTTTCATAAAAAAGCAGATCCTTCATATTGATAATGCCGATCACATTGTCGGTGGTATCGCGATAGACAGGAATCCGGGTAAACATATTCTCCCGGTAAACTTCCATAAGCTCATCGTAGGTGGTATTCTCCTCCACAAAGACCATGTCGATCCGCGGCACCATGACATCCTTGGCCTGGGTGTCGCCGAAATCCACCACATTGTTGATCATACGGCGCTCCTCGCTTTCGATAACACCCTCCTCATGGCTCACATCTACGATGGTACGCAGCTCACTTTCGGTAATCGTATCGGTCTTGGCGTTTGGATCTACACCCATCAGTCGGAGCACACCGCCGGCCAGCAGGTTAACAATGAAGATCACAGGAGTCAGTATTTTCATCAATACAGAAATGATCCCGGCTACCTTTAACGCTACCTTTTCGGCCTGGAGCGTTGCCATGGTCTTTGGCGAGATCTCCCCGAAGATCAGGATCAGCAGGGTAATGATTCCGGTGGCAATCCCGACATAAGCATTTCCGAAATGGTTGATTACCAGGGAAGTAATCAGGGAGGAAGCACTCAGATTCACCACGTTATTGCCGATCAGAATCGCGCTGAGCATTTTGCTCTTGTTGGAAACGACCCGTTCCAGAGTCATCGCCCGTTTATTTCCTTCGTCCACCAGGGTACGGATCCGCATCTGGGAGATGGAAAGCAGGGCTGTTTCCGACGACGAAAAGAACGCGGAAAGGCATAAAAGCAGGATCAGAGAAAGCAACTGTATGACGTCACTTGGGTCCAAAAAAAATCACACTCCTTTAAAAGATTATATTAAGGAGTATCTTACAATATCTCAGAGTGACTGTCAAGATTTGCCTTTTGCGGCCCGGCATATCGCTGCTTCACAGGGAGATCTTCATGTTGAGAGAATGTTACAATGAGCAGACAGTATGGTTAAAATGGAAGATTGACACCATATATGATATCATATATAATGCAAAAAGGAGGGCATAAAGAGTGTCGAAGTGGGATAAACTGATAGCACGTATCTGTACTTTATCAAAGGATCTCCGGTTTGATGAACTGCGGAAAGTATTGGAAAGTTATGGATATGAAATGAACGCGCCGAGAAATGGAAGCAGTCATTATACGTTTAGAAAAAAAGGCTGTATGCCGATTACAATACCAAAGCATGAACCAATCAAGAAAGTATATGTTCACATGGTGAGACAGATTGTGGAGAGTGAGGAGAAGAATAATGAAGACGCTAAATGATTATATGGCAATGTCCTATCGTATGGAAATTGTAGAAGATAAAGATGAAGGCGGATTTGTAGTTTCTTATCCGGACCTGCCGGGCTGTATTACCTGTGGAGAAACTGTGGAATGCGCAGTGAAGAATGCACTGGATGCGAAAAAAGCATGGTTAGAGGCAGCACTGGAAGAAGGCGTGGAGATTTATGAGCCGGATAGCCTGGAAGATTATTCCGGACAGTTTAAATTAAGAATCCCCAGGAGTCTGCACAGGTCCCTCGCAGAACATTCCAGGAGAGAAGGAATCAGCATGAATCAGTATTGTGTATATCTTCTTTCCAGAAATGATTCAATATTTTCAAAATAAAGGTTGATAACCAGTACCAGGATAAGCTGACTTCTAACCAGAATTCCGGAGAGAACGCGAGGCCCCGTCCTGTTCCGCAGGGAGGCAACTCTAATATGTGCCGACTGCGGAACAGGACGGGGCCGAGTTCTATCCGGGATTCAACTGAGCATTCCTCCGGCTGTCCCGCCTCCGATACACAGTCCTGCTGCTGTCAAAATTCCGGAGGTGTCTGCCTGGAGTCCGCCTTGTGACAGTGCGGACAGCAGAAGCAGTACCAGTACATAAAGCAGTCCGGAGACAGCGCCCCAGAGGAAGCGTCTGGTTTTGATCCGTTTTCCGGCGAGAAAGCCTCCGGAGAAGCAGGAGAGCACATAGATCAGACAGACAAACAGACGGAGCGTTCCGTTATTGAGACGGAGCTTGTAAAGGAGAAATGAGAGAATAAACAGAAGAAGTGCGGATGACAGCGCAGCCAGCAGGAGGGAGAGAAGCAGAGTGGAAAGCTTGTGGCGGAGAGTCTGTGACATAGAATCCCTTCTTTCTTTTACAGATCAGGTTCAGAGATCAGGAGCATATAATAAACCGTGGAATTACTATCACAGTATATGAAGGGATGGAGGAGAAAAGAACGGTCGGACAATTCCAGGAAAGGAGTTACGGCAGGAGTTTTCGGGGCAGATTTTCTTTCGGTCAAGGCTAAAAAACTCTTTCCAACTGCCATAAACTGTGGTATACTAAGCCAAATGGATTCATTCAGATAGGAGGAGAAGATATGAAGAGAGTAAAGACTTTAACTTCCAGTACGTTAAAGGAGTCCATGAAGAAGGGCGGATGCGGCGAATGCCAGACTTCCTGCCAGTCTGCATGCAAGACTTCCTGTACAGTAGGAAACCAGTCCTGCGAGAATCATAAATAAGTGAGATTGCTGTGACAGCGCGTGCGCAGGATTGTGCGGCGCGGCAATACACAATTGTCGATCAGGCATGTAAGAGGGGCACTTCGCGGATGCGGAGTGTCTTTCATTCGGTTTGGGGAAAAGAAATTCCGGCCGGGTAAATTGCGTACAGCGGCGCAGAAACAGCGGCCGCAGACATTACGCGGATCAAACAGACAATCAGGCAGCAGAGAGGAGTAAAAAGTTGATTCACCAGTATAAAAATAATGGCTACAACATCGTAATGGATGTGTGCAGCGGCGCAGTCCATGTGGTTGACGATGTGGTATATGATGCCATTGCCGTGTATGACAAGGACGGTGCAGACGCAGTCGTTCCTGCTCTGGAGGGAACGTATCCTGCAGAGGATATCAGAGAAGCCCTGGAGGAGATCGAGGAGCTGAAGCAGGACGGTGTACTGTTTACCGAGGATGTATATGAGCAGTATGTGAAGGATTTCAAGAGCAGGAAGACTGTGGTAAAGGCGCTGTGTCTTCATGTGGCCCATGACTGTAATCTGGGCTGCAAATACTGCTTCGCCGAGGAAGGCGAGTATCATGGTCGCCGTGCCATCATGAGCTATGAGGTTGGCCGGAAAGCTCTGGATTTCCTTATTGCCAACTCCGGAAACAGACGAAACCTGGAAGTGGACTTTTTCGGCGGAGAGCCGTTAATGAACTGGGAGGTAGTCAAGCAGCTTGTGGCATACGGCCGTTCCAAGGAAAAGGAGTTCAATAAGAATTTCCGCTTTACCATGACCACAAACGGCATGCTCATGACCGATGAAGTGGTTGACTTCTTAAATAAAGAAATGGCAAATGTGGTGCTCAGCATCGATGGCCGGAAAGAGATCAATGATAAGATGCGTCCGACCAGAAATGGAAAAGGCTCCAGCTATGACATTATCATGCCAAAGTTTAAAAAGTTTGCAAAGTCCCGTGGGGATAAGAGCTATTATATCCGCGGAACGTTTACAAAATACAATCTGGATTTCGCAAACGATGTACTCCATTTTGCGGACGAAGGCTTTAAGGAGATCTCTGTGGAGCCGGTGGTGGCAGCACCGGAGGAGGATTATGCGATCCATGAGGAGCATCTTCCTCAGATCCTCGAGGAGTATGACCGCCTGGCAAAGGAATATATTAAGCGGAAGAAGGCCGGAAACGGCTTCAATTTCTTCCATTTTAATATCGATCTGACCCAGGGCCCCTGCGTAGCGAAGCGCCTTTCCGGCTGCGGATCAGGAACCGAGTATCTTGCCGTGACGCCCTGGGGTGATCTTTATCCCTGCCATCAGTTCGTGGGACAGGAGCAGTTCCTTCTCGGAACCGTGGACACAGGAATCACCAACACCGAGGTGCGTGATGAGTTCAAGCTCTGTAATGTTTATGCCAAGGAAAAATGCCGGAACTGTTTTGCACGGTTCTATTGCAGCGGCGGCTGTGCGGCAAATTCCTGGAATTATGACGGTTCCATTACCGGAGCTTATGACATCGGCTGTGAGATGCAGAAAAAGCGGATCGAGTGCGCCATCATGATCAAGGCCGCGCTTGCCAACGAGGATTAAAAGGAGAAAAGCAAAGATGAAAAGTAACGGAACCAAGCCCCAGAGGGGGAAAGGAATCGCCTGTCTGCTGATTCTGCTGGTCGTGATCGCCGGTTTTATCTATACCGCGATTGCGGGAATCGGCAGTGATGCGTCCGGCAGCATGAGTGACATCAAGCTGGGTCTTGACCTGGCTGGCGGTGTGAGCATTACCTACCAGACGGTTGATGAGGATCCTTCTGCGACCGACATGGCAGATACGATCTACAAGTTAAAGCTCCGTGTGGAGAATTACAGCAATGAGGCCGAGGTTTACCAGGAGGGCAGCGACCGGATCAACGTGGATATTCCCGGTGTGTCCGATGCCAATGCGATCCTGGAGGAGCTGGGACAGCCCGGAAGTCTTTCCTTCCAGGATGAGAGCGGAAACGTGCTTCTGACCGGCGATGATGTCAAGGGCGCACAGCCTGCAGGTCAGAAGAACCAGACCACCGGTGCAACGGAGTATTCGGTAGCTCTCCAGTTCACGGATGAGGCGGCAGAGAAATTTGCCCAGATCACCGAGGAGAACGTGGGCAAGCGGATCGCCATTGTTTATGATGGAAAAACCGTTTCCAATCCGACCGTAAGACAGAAGATCACTGGCGGAAACTGCAGCATCGACGGCATGAGCGATTATGAGGAGGCCAATAACCTGGCATCTACCATTCGGATCGGTTCTCTGCCGCTGGAATTAAAGGAAATCCGTTCCAATGTAGTCGGAGCGAAGCTGGGACAGGATGCCATCTCCACAAGCCTGAAGGCTGGTGTGATCGGTTTTCTCATCGTGGCAGCCCTGATGATTGCTGTTTACTGGATTCCCGGTCTGGCTTCTGCCATTGCACTGACCTTCTATGTGGCTCTGACCATTGTATTTTTAAGTGCATTTGATATCACCCTGACACTGCCCGGTATCGCCGGCATTATCCTTTCCATTGGTATGGCTGTTGATGCAAACGTCATCATCTTCGCCCGTATCCGGGAGGAGCTGGCAGCAGGAAAGACCGTAAAGGGTGCCATTAAGGAGGGCTTCAATAAGGCTCTCTCCGCCATCATTGACGGTAACGTGACAACCCTGATCGCCGCAGCGGTTCTGATGTGGAGAGGAACCGGAACGATCAAGGGCTTTGCTCAGACTCTGGCGCTCGGTATTGTACTTTCCATGTTCACAGCTCTTGTGATCACAAAGCTTGCCCTGAATGCACTTTACAACCTGGGCTTCCAGTCTGAGAAGTTCTACGGAAAAGCAAAAGCACCGTTTAAGGTGGATTATGTTAAGAAGAAAACCATTTGTATCATCTGCTCTCTCGTTGTGATCGTGGCCGGTTTCGTTTTCATGGGTGTCTATGCAAACGGCAGCCAGGGAAGTGTTCTGAATTACAGCCTGGAATTTAAGGGCGGTACGTCCACCAGCGTAACCTTCAATGAGGATCTTTCCATGGAGACGATTCATAACGAAGTGGTTCCGATCGTGGAAAAGGTGACCGGGGATGCCAATGTGGAGACTCAGAAGGTTACCGGCTCCAGCCAGGTCATCATCAAGACAAGAACGCTGTCCGTGGAGGAGCGTCAGGAGCTGAACAGCAAGCTGGAAGAGAAGTATGGCGTGACTGAGGAAAATATCACAGCCGACAGCATCAGCGGAACCGTAAGCGGTGAGATGAAGCGTAATGCCGTTATCTCCGTGATCGTGGCTACGATCTTTATGCTGCTCTATATCTGGTTCCGGTTCAAGGATATCCGGTTTGCAACCAGCGCCGTTCTGGCTCTGGTCCATGACGTATTAGTGGTTCTGGCATTTTATGCCATTACAAAATGGAGCGTGGGCAATACCTTTATCGCCTGCATGCTGACGATCGTCGGCTATTCCATCAATGCCACGATTGTTATCTTTGACCGGATCCGTGAGAACCTCAAGTCCATGGACAAGAAGGCGACTCTTGCCGATGTGGTGAACCTGAGCATCAATCAGACCCTGACAAGAAGCATCTATACCTCTTTGACGACCTTTATCATGGTATTTGTTCTTTACATCATGGGCGTTTCCTCTATCCGGGAGTTCGCTCTGCCTCTGATGGTCGGAATTTTATGCGGTGCATACTCCTCCGTATTCCTGACCGGCCCGATCTGGTATCTGATGAAAACGAAAATCAAATCCAGGAATCAGGATTAATGTATGAAATATGAGATTTTAGCAAAGGACGGGCGGGCGAAGCGTGCCAGAGTCACCACCGTCCACGGAGTCATTGAGACCCCGGTATTTATGAACGTGGGAACAGCGGCGGCTATCAAGGGCGCCGTTGCCACCTCGGATCTGGAGCAGATCGGAACCCAGGTGGAGCTTTCCAATACCTATCATCTTCATGTGCGCCCCGGTGATGAGATCGTGAAGAAGCTGGGCGGGCTTCATAAGTTCATGTCCTGGGACAAGCCGATCCTGACGGATTCCGGCGGCTTCCAGGTGTTTTCCCTGGCAGGGCTGCGCCGTATCAAGGAAGAGGGCGTGTACTTCAATTCTCATATTGACGGAAGAAAGATCTTTATGGGACCGGAGGAAAGCATGCGGATCCAGTCAAATCTGGCTTCCACTATTGCCATGGCGTTTGATGAGTGTGCGCCTGCAAAGGCGGAGCGGGATTATATCGAGAATTCCGTTGCCCGGACAACCAGATGGCTGGCCCGGTGCAAGGCAGAGATGACACGGCTCAACAGTCTTCCTGATACCATCAATAAAGAACAGCTTCTTTTCGGCATTAACCAGGGCGGCATTCTGGAGGATGTGCGGATCCGCCACGCGGATGAAATTTCGGAGATGGATCTGGACGGGTATGCAGTCGGTGGGCTTGCCGTCGGCGAGAGCCATGAGGAGATGTATCGGATTCTTGATGTAACCGTTCCTCATCTTCCGGAGAATAAACCCACCTATCTGATGGGCGTCGGAACACCGGCAAACATTCTGGAAGCGGTGGAGCGCGGTGTGGATTTCTTTGACTGTGTGTATCCGTCGAGGAACGGCCGTCACGGTCATGTGTATACCAATCATGGAAAGCGGAATCTGTTCAATGCAAGGTATGAGCTGGATGACCGGCCCATTGAGGAGGGCTGCGGCTGTCCGGCGTGCAGGCGGTACAGCAGAGCTTACATCCGACATCTTTTGAAAGCCAAAGAAATGCTTGGAATGCGGCTTTGCGTCTTGCATAATCTGTATTTTTATAATACAATGATGAGTGAGATTCGGAATGCGATTGAAGAACATCGGTATGCCGAATATAAAAAAGAAAAACTGGCCGGTATGGAACACGGACAGGAAGAAAAAGGAGAATGACTATGAATTTATTAGCAGCCAGCGGTATGGGCGGTGTCGGCTTTTGGGTGATCTATATTGTCGTAATCATCGCATTCATGTACTTTATCGCGATTCGTCCCCAGAAGAAGCAGCAGAAGCAGCTTCAGCAGCTGATCAACAGCATGGAGATCGGTGACAGCGTGGAGACCACCAGCGGATTCTACGGCGTGATCATCGACATCACCGATGATATGGTGATCGTTGAGTTCGGCGGAAACAAGAACTGCCGGATCCCCATGGTAAAGACCGCCATTACAAGAGTGGAAAAGGCAGAAGAGAACAACGCATAAATCTTATCAGGAAGCTTCCTGATGAATAAAAGAGAGGGCACCGCAGGTTTGCGGAGTCCTCTTTTGCTATAGGAAGAAAAAACATTATGAGAAAATCATATCAAAAGAGATTGACGAACAGAGAAAGGTATGTTATATTATTAACATAATCAAAAGACTTCAGGGGCTGACGGAAAGCGTGAGTACACGGTGTCGCTGGAGTCCATAAAAGCCGACCGTCTGGGCAGCATTTGAGAAAATCAGGTGCTGCCCTTTTTGCACATCGTTATCAGAAACAGGTGGATTGTACTGCGGAAGGGTTCGGGTTTCAGAATCTGCCTGGGCAGGCAAAGACAGCCGGTGAGCATGGAAGCCTCTGAATGCTTATTTATGGGAGAAAGAAGGTATTTTGTATGGAGAAAACAGCACAAGCAACAAACAGCCAGAAGATTTTTCGGATTCTTCTCGTCTTTTCCGTCGCATTTCTCATAGGTGGGATCTGCGCCGGAAACTGGGGAGAGCTGATTCCGGGACTGGTACGGATCTGGACGAATCCGGCTCAGTTTACCATGGATTATTTCGTCCTTGGAAGCCTTGGAAGTGCCTTTGTGAACACCGGTCTTGTAGGACTGTTCTGCTGTGCGCTTCTGTATTTCACAAAGGCGGAGTGTACCGGTCTTACCGTTGCGGCGTTCTGGCTGAATGTGGGATTCGGAACCTTCGGCATGAATCCGGTCAATATGTGGCCGTTCTTCCTGGGCGTCTATGTATATTCCAGGATCAAGAAGGTACGCTTTGGCAGTGTCGCCAATATGGCAATGTTTTCCACGGCGCTGGCGCCCTTTGCCAGTGAGCTGATGTTCCGTTATCCGGAGACAGAGGTGATTGATTTTTCGGTTCCCGGCCTGATCGGAGCCATCGTTCTTGGAATTGTTGTCGGCTGTGTGATGCCGTCCTTATGTGCGCATGTGGTGAACTTCCATAAGGGCTACGACCTTTACAGTGCCGGTCCGGCTGCCGGATTCCTGGCATTTCTGGTCTGCTCTGTGCTGTACCGCTCTCCTGGCGTGGAGGTTCCCACCAATACCAGACTGGGTGAGGGCGAGCAGATTTTTGTGACGGTCTTCTTTGCTGTCGTATTTCTTCTGTTTATCCTTGCGGCGTATATCATGGATAAGGACTGTTTTAAGGGATATAAAAAGCTCTGGAAGAGTGACGGTTATAAAACGGATTATACTGCGGCCTTTGGAATTCCGGCGACTATGGTAAATATTGGTATATACGGTCTGTTTATTCTGATTTATTATACGCTGGTTCGTGGAATGTCCTATGTGGACGGACAGGTGGTATTTACCGGAGCAAAGTTTACCGGTGCAACCATGGGCGCGATCATGTGTATGCTGGCGTTCTGTGCCCAGGGCGCACAGCCGAGAACCGTGTTCCCGATCATGATCGGCTATGCGGCAGCGTCTCTGCTTCCGTTCTTTATGACCATGGCAGGCATCGTTCCGGAGCAGAGCTGGACGCTGGCAACTCAGGGGATTCTGGTAGGTCTTTGCTTTGCCAGCGGCCTTGCACCCATCAGCGGGCGGTTCGGATTCTTCGCCGGAGCCGTGGCAGGCGCGATCCATGCACTGCTTGTCACCAGCGTTCCCCTGCTCCATGGCGGCTTCTGTCTCTATAACGGCGGCTTCACCGCAGGCATTGCCGCATTCCTGTTAGTACCGGTGCTGGAGTGCTTCGGGAAAGCAAAGAAGGCAGAATAAAATAATCGAATAATTAAAAAGAAAAGGATCAGCCCGACCGGCTTTGGGGAACCGGAGGCTGGTCCTTTTTGGTAAAAAACGACCGTAGCAGGACAGTATCAGAAGTATCAATGAGCAGTGCCAGAAAACGAGATTTACTATTTAAATAAATCTATGTAATGTTTCAATTCGTTGTCGGATTGAAAGTGAGGAAGATTCGCTTTTTTATAGTAATCTTTATTTTGAGTGATAGCAGCATAGTCAAGGGTATACGGGAAAAAGCTATAGTAATGTGCATATTCAACAAGGTTTCGCTTTCCCCAGTCCTGCGCTTTTTCATAATAGAAATGAATAGTTGTTCCCGTATAATCCCGTTTTTCATCCAGGTAGTCCAGCTGAAGGTAAATCATTTCCCCATGGTCTTGTTTTATGGTACGATCCCAGTCTTTTTTTACCAGACGGTAAATTTCATTGTATTCTGGGTCGCCTGGTTCGAATTCATAATGAAGAACAGAAGTTGATTTAGGTATATCTAGTTGAATTTTGTCCGGTTTTTTGAGAGTACGAAAATCATTTTTTCTGTAAAAATTAACCGCAGCAATGATAATAATAATGAATAGTAGAAGAATAATAGTAAGTCTTTTTTTCATTGAAGACTCCTTAATTAAAATGACGCTTAAAGGATGCGCGATAATTACCATCTCAATTTCTTTTCATTGGAATCATCTCCCCATATAATCAAATATTTTTACTGAAGATTTTTGTTTTACAGGTCTTGTGGCTCTCTACTCTTCTCTATTTTCTCATAAATGAAAAGTACAAAGAGCTTTTTTATCAAAGAGATAAATAATTATTAAGAATAAGGATACAAAAAGACTATCCTATATTAATAAAAAAGGTATATAGCTTAAAGGTGGGAGGTAAGAGTGATAGTAATTTGGGTAACTGTTAGGATGGCTTGAAAAAGATGACATATTTGGATATTTAACGAACTTAATACAAAAACATATATTGATATATAATGAAAGCTTGAATCAAAATAAATAAAGATAAAAAAGGATTGTTTTCTTTATAAATTAACAATATCATAGATTAAGAAAAAAATAAATACAAAAATAAGATAAATACAATAAAGATAAAATAAAGAATTTAAATATAAAAGTAAACAGAAAATAATAAGCTAAAATGATTCATGATTTTGGAATATGCTACGAGTTGTGTCATAGTAACTGATCTCGTTGGGGCGAAAGTGTAGCCGGGATTTAGGAGAAATCACTTGATTTTTTCTGAAAAAACGGGTGTAATAATATCAAATCACGATTTACTAAATCACGATTAGATATTATTGGAGGCTCTTATGTTTATTGGAAGGGAAGCGGAATTAAAATTTCTGAATGATAAATACAAGGAAGAATGCGGACAGCTGATCGTTCTGTATGGCCGGCGGCGTGTGGAAAAAACGGAGACGCCTAGGGAGTTCTGTAAGGGAAAAGCAGGAACTGTCGTTTCGCTATGCCAAAATGGGACGATGGATGGGGAAAATGATGGTTCGGGACGAAAAGGCGGCAGGGGGCTTTCGGATTGCGGAAACAGAAATCGACCTGTTGGCAATCAGCCGGAAAAGTAAATATTGATTGACAAACCTCCTCCATGGTGCTAGTATCAACATAATATTAAAATGATATCACCTATCTGGTGATCGGGCGCGGAAAGGCGCAGATTGGAGGATACGATGAAGATTGACAGTTCAAAGGAAAAGGAGATCCGGCCGTTTAACGGAATGGCGGCGTTATTTCTGGCACTGCTGTTTATCGTCGGAGGGACTGCGGCGGCGGTTCTCAGTGCGGTGTTTTTAAATGAGACCGCGTTCGGGATCGGTCTGGCGGCAGGAATTCTGCTGGTGATTGCCGGCGGTATCATGCTTCCGGGGCTTCGGGCCGTGGCGCCGAAGGAAGCGCTGGTTTTAGTGCTGTTCGGAAATTATTACGGAACGATCCGGAAAGAGGGGTTTTATTTTGTGAATCCCTTCTGTACGGCGGTGAATCCTACCGTGAAGGGGCTGCAGGCGTCTACGGCGGGGAGTGGTCTTTCCGTAAGCGGAGGCGGAAGCCGCAAGGTGTCTTTAAAGACCATGACACTGAACAATGAAAAGCAGAAGGTCAATGACCAGCTGGGGAATCCGGTGATCATCGGGGCGGTGGTGATCTGGCGGGTGGTGGATCCCACGAAGGCCGTGTTCCAGGTGAATAATTACAAGACCTTTTTGTCAATCCAGTGCGATTCGGTGATCCGAAATGTGGCGAGACTGTATCCTTATGATGCCGGAGACGAGGAAAACGGCGGAGATACCGACGAAAAGACCCTGCGCGGAAGCACAAGAGAGGTAGCGGAAAAAATGCGGGCAGAGCTTCAGGCAAGAGTGGCGGAGGCCGGGCTTGAGGTGAGCGATGTGCAGATCACCCATCTGTCTTATGCCCCGGAGATCGCATCGGCCATGCTCCAGCGGCAGCAGGCGGTTGCCATCATCGCGGCGCGGCAGAAGATCGTGGAGGGCGCAGTCGGCATGGTAGAGATGGCACTGGACAAGCTCAGTGAGCAGGCGGTCGTGGAGCTGGATGAAGAACGGAAGGCAGCCATGGTAAGCAATCTGCTGGTGGTGCTCTGCGGAAATAAAGAGGCGCAGCCCATTGTCAACAGCGGAAGCATTTATTAAGAAGGAGAAACAGAATGATCGAATTATCTCATGTGACAAAGGTTTATGGGGGAACACATACGGCGGTGAACAACTGCTCCTTCCAGGTGGAAGACGGAAAGATCACCGGCTTTATCGGACCTAACGGCGCCGGAAAGACCACGACGTTAAAAATGATCACGGGGATTCTGGAACCGACGGAGGGACAGATTCTTCTGGATGGAACGGATATTCAGATAAATCCGCTGGAGGCAAAGAAAAAAATCGGATTTGTGTCCGATAATCCGGACAATTTCCTGCGCCTGAAGGGACTGGAATATCTGAATTTCATGGCGGATATTTATGATGTGCCCCAGGCGGGGCGGATGGAAAAGATCCAGGCCATGGCAAAACGGTTTGAGATCGAGGATGTTCTGGGGGATAAGATTTTAAGCTATTCCCATGGTATGCGCCAGAAGGTGATGGTCATGGGGGCGCTGATCCATGATCCGTCTCTGTGGATCCTTGACGAGCCCATGACGGGACTGGATCCAAGGGCGGCCTTCGAGCTGAAGGAGATGATGCGGGAGCATGCACAGAGCGGCCATGCGGTGCTGTTTTCCACCCATGTGCTGGAGGTGGCAGAGAAGCTCTGCGACCAGGTCGTGATCATCAATAAGGGACAGATCGTATTCCAGGGTACGCTGGACCAGCTTCGCGCAGATTATCCGGAGGAGGAAAGCCTGGAGGATATCTTCCTGGCGGTGACCGAGCATGCGTAAATATCTGATTTTAACAGGAAAGCTTTTAAAGACCGGCCTGGACGGCATGGAAGCTTCCGGAAAAAGAAAAAAACAGAAAAACGGAAAAATAAGAACGGGAAAGCTGGGACAGAGTGCCGTCTGGCTGATCCTGCTGGTATGTCTGCTTCCCCTGATGGGAATGATCTTCCGGCTGGGCGGTTCGGCATACCGTATGCTGGAGCCTCTGGGACAGACCGGGGCAGCCATCGAGATGATCTTTTTTGCCAGTGCGATTCTGGACCTGGTGCTGGCATTTCCCATGGTGCTTTCGGTATTTTATATGAGCAATGACCTGGAGCAGCTCTTATATCTGCCGCTTCGTCCCTGGCAGATCGTCGGGGCAAAGTTTACGGTATCGCTTCTTTATACCTGTGTAAGCTCTCTGTATCTGCTGGCACCGTTCCTTTTGGGCTACGGAATCCGGGCCGGGGCAGGAATTCTGTTCTGGATCTTTGCGGTACTGTCGATTTTCCTGGTGCCGGTGCTGTCGCTTGTTTACAGCAGTATTATTTCCCTGGTGCTTATGCGGGTATTCAAGAAAGCGAAAAATAAGGATTTCCTTTCGGTATTAAGCGTTGCGGTCACGTTGATCCTGGCAGTGGGAATCAGCATGATGAGCTCCAGCATGGGGGATCTGGAGGGAGAAGCTGTGATCCCGCTTCTGATGAAGGGGCATGATTCCCTGGTAGGCATGATGAGCGGAATCTTCCCGCAGCTTACGTTTTTGACGAAAGCCATGACAGGTCCTTCGGTACTGTCCTTTCTGATCTTTCTTCTTATTACGGCGGCCGGCGTGGCGGTATTCGGCCTGATTGCCGGAAAGCTTTATTTTGCCGGAGCCATGGGCATGCAGGAAACCAGTGCAAAGCGCCGGAAGGTGACATCGGCGGAGGCAAAGACATTAAGTCGGAAAAGAAGTGTCCTGTCGGCATGCACGAGACAGGAGGTCCGTGAGCTGGTGCGGACGCCCAGCTATTTTATGAACTGCGTCCTGATGGCTTTTCTCTGGCCTGTGATTTTTATCGCAGTGTTTGCGTTTCAGATGGTTCGGAACGGAGAAAGCTTTGGAGAGCTTTTGTCAATGCTGGATCTTGGCAGAGGAGGCGCATCGGCCATTGCCTTGTTTGTCCTGTTCTGTCTGTCTCTGATGTCCGGAATGTTCTGCTATGTGGCCGGAACGGCAATCTCCCGTGAGGGAAAGAACTTCTATTTCATGAAAGTGATCCCGGTTCCGGTACGGACGCAGTTAAAGGCGAAGCTGTTATCGGCTATGATATTCAGTACGGCCGGCTCCACCGGCTTCAGTCTGATCCTCGGCATCATCTTTGCCGCTGTATTCGGGCTTCCCGTCTGGATGCTTCCGGTGCTTCTGGCAGCCGGGCTCGCAGTCAATGTGATCGAAAACTGTCTTCAGCTGTTTATTGATCTGCTGCGGCCGAAGCTTTCCTGGGAGAATGAGCAGCAGGCAGTAAAGCAGAACATGACACTGATGCTTGGCATGTTCTTATGTATGGCGGTCGGCGTCGGCCTCGGTTTCCTGATCTTTAAGCTGTATGGAGCATGTAAGCTGTCACTGCCGGTTTACAGCCTTATAGTGACGGCAGTTCTGGCAGCGCTGGCAGCACTGATCTATCGTGGCGTCATGGCTTATGGCGTGCGCCGGGTCGGGCAGATAGAAGTTTAGCAGGCAAAAGGGCGGTGGGACAATGGCTGATACAAAGAAAGAAAAAGAGAAAAGCAAAAAGCAGGTGCTTCTCCGCCTGAATCCCGCGCTGTGGAATGACCTGGCACAGTGGGCGGAGGATGATTTCCGGTCTATCAATGGCCAGATCGAATATCTGCTCACTGAGGCAGTGAAGAAACGGAAAAAGGGGACAAAAAAGGAGGAAGAGTGATGGGTAGAATGGGGAAACGGATTGCAAACCTCCTGGTTCATCTGGGTACCTGGCTGCCGGTCCTGCTTCTGATCATCTTCTGGAAACAAATACCGAGCCAGATCCCGGTGCATTATGATGCCGCCGGTGAGGTCACAAGGTGGGGCGGAAAGGGCAGCATCATCATGCTGGTCATATTTCAGTTTATGATCTACGGAACTCATCTGATCTGTATGCGGGTGGTCCGTTATATGTCTCCGCCGGAGAAGCAATACTCCAGAAAGCTGGCTCCCTATGTAACGGAGGAGGATCACGAGTACGGGATCATGCTCACAGAGGCTTATCTGGCCTGGACAGATGCCCTGGTGATCCTTCTGTTCGATGAGATCATCTGGAGCAGTGCGGCGGTTCAGGCAAGCCTCGGAAACCTTCTTTTTTATGGAGATCTGGTGCTTCTGGCGGTGGTCTTTGTCATGTACATGGTTTTGATCTCCAGAAGGAAAAAGCAGATCCGTCTGCGGGCGGAAGAAAAAAACGGACAGGAAACAGATGATTATGAGGACCGGGAGGAGAGAACCATCGGAGATGTAGACGATCAGTCCGGCGGCCTTTCGGATGAAGATTATGAGGACCGGGAAGAACCGACCATGGGAGATGTCGGGCGGGTAAGCAGTGAGAAAGAGGATGATATGTAACGAAGCCGGTCCGCGATGAATTTGATATGGATTGTGAAGAACCCCGGGAAGTATCTTGACTTTCCGGGTTCTTCTTCCTATAATGGTTAGCGAATACTAATTAGTGCAGACTAATCGAGAACAATAATCAATCACAACCGGTATAAACAGGACCGGAAGAAAAACAGGAGGAAGGATATGTTTCTGGAAATCAGCCATGTGAAGAAAAGCTTCGGACAGGGAGACAGTCGGACCGAGGTATTAAAGGGCGTGGATCTGAGTCTCGATAAGGGGGAAATCTGTGTGCTCCTTGGTCCCTCCGGCTCCGGAAAATCAACGTTGTTAAATATCATCGGCGGTATTGACAGTGCGGATGGCGGAACGATCTCTATCGGCGGAGAAAAGACCGCAGAGATGAATGAAAAGAAACTGACGATGTATCGGAGAAAGCATCTGGGCTATGTGTTTCAGATGTATAATCTGATCCCCAACTTAAATGTACGGGAAAATATCGAGGTCGGGGCGTATTTAAGTGACCATCCACTGGAGGTGGACGGCCTGTTAAAGACACTGGGGCTGTACGAGCACCGTCATAAGCTGCCCAGCCAGCTTTCCGGCGGACAGCAGCAGCGGACGGCTATCGGCCGCGCTATCGTGAAGAATCCGGATCTTTTACTCTGCGACGAGCCCACCGGCGCGCTGGATTATAATACCTCAAAGGAAATCCTTCAGCTCATTGAGCGGGTCAATAAAAGGTACGGGAATACGATCCTCATTGTAACTCACAACGATGCGATCCGGAATATGGCGGACCGTGTGGTAAAGCTGCGGGACGGCATGGTACGGAGCAACTGCCTCAATGAAGCGAAGCTGCCGGCGGCGCAGTTAGAGTGGTAGGAGGTCATCATGAAAAATCCATTGAATAAGCGGTTTCTCCGGGAACTCCGCGGAGAATTCGGAAAATATCTGGTGATCTTTATTCTTATGACCGCAACCATCGGCTTTGTTTCCGGGTTTCTGGTAGCAGACAACAGTATGATCAAGGCTTATAATGAAAGCTTTGAGAAATACCATGTGGAGAACGGGAACTTCCGGACGACAGAAGAGCTTACCGGGGAGCAGAAAGCTGCCATCGAGGCGGAAGATGTCACATTGTATGAAAATTTTTATGTAGAAGAAGAGGTGGACAACGGGAGCACACTGCGGATCTATCAGAACCGTGAGGAGGTGGATCTTGTCTGCCTGATGAAAGGAGAGCTTCCGGGATCGGACAACGAGATTGCCATTGACCGGATGTATGCGGACAATAACGGATTTTCCGTGGGTGATATCATAGAGGCCGGCGGAAGGAGGCTGACCATTACCGGTCTGGTGGCTCTTCCCGATTACAGCTGTCTGTTTTCCGACAACAGCGATACCATGTTTGATGCGGTAAAATTCGGGGTTGCCATTATGACACCGGAGGGCTTTGCGTCCTTTGGAGGCATCCATCTTTCCTATAATTATTCCTGGCTGTATAAAAATGCACCCGGGGATGACATAGAAGAAAAGGAGATGTCAGATGACCTGATGAAGGTGATCGCCGGAACGGCTGTGCTGGAAAACTATGTGCCGCGGTATCTGAATCAGGCCATTAACTTCACCGGTGAGGACATGGGCGGCGACCGCGCCATGATCACAACGCTGCTGTATGTGGTTATTGTCATCATGGCCTTTGTATTCGGTGTTACCACCAGCAATACCATCGCCAGGGAAGCAGCGGTGATCGGAACACTCCGTGCTTCCGGCTATAAAAAGGGAGAGCTGGTGCGTCATTATATGATCATGCCGGCCCTTGTCACGGTGATCGGGGCTGTAATCGGAAATATCTTAGGCTATACCTGCCTGAAGGACGTCTGCGCGGGTATGTATTACGGAAGCTACAGCCTGACAACCTATAAAACGGTATGGAATGCCGATGCGTTTATCATGACCACCGTAGTTCCTCTGGTTCTGATGCTCCTGATCAATTTCCTGGTGCTGGTAAAGAAGCTTTCCCTCTCTCCGCTCCAGTTTCTGCGGAGGGAGCTGCGGAAAAAAAGTAAGAAAAAGGCATTTCCGCTCAATGAAAAGCTTCCGTTTCTGGGACGGTTCCGTCTTCGGGTGATTTTCCAGAATATGAGCAGCTATGCGCTGCTGTTCATCGGAATCCTGTTCGCAAACCTGCTTCTGTTGTTCGGCCTGCTTCTTCCGGCGGTACTGAAGGATTTTCAGAATTCCATCACGGACCATATGATCTGTGAATATCAGTATCTGCTGAAGACACCGATGGAGACGGAGAATGATCAGGCGGAGAAGTTTGCTGCCGTGTCGCTGGAAACGCTGGAGGGAACTTATAAAATCGAGGATATTTCCATTTTCGGAGTAGAGGATGACAGTGCTTATCTGGCCCTGGATTTTTCCGGCGGCCATGTTTATGTAAGCGATGGGTATGCGGAAAAATTTAAGGTCAGACCGGGTGATAGTATTACGCTGAAGGAACGGTATGGGGACAGGGAGTATGAGTTTACGGTAGATGGAACGTATGATTATCCGGGCGCCCTGTCGGTATTCATGAGCAGAGAAACATTTTGCGATACCTTCGAGCGTGATGCGGACTATTTCAACGGTTATTTCTCCAATGAAAAGCTGACCGATCTGGACGAGAAATATGTGGCAGCTGTGATTGACGAGGAGGCTCTTACAAAGCTGTCCCGCCAGCTTGATGTTTCCATGGGTCAGATGATGTATCTGGTTGACGGATTTGCAATCATGATTTATGTGGTGCTTCTGTATCTTCTTTCCAAGATTGTCATCGAGAAGAATGCCCAGTCTATTTCCATGGTGAAGATCCTGGGCTATACCGGAGGGGAGATCAGCCGTCTGTATCTTGTCTCCATGGCAGTGGTAGTTGTGCTGTCGCTGCTCATCAGCCTGCCCATTGAGTCGGCTGTGATGCGGTGGCTGTTTGAAAACTACATGATGCAGAGCATATCCGGCTGGCTGCCCTACACGGTGTCACCGGTGATCTTTGTGAAGATGATGGTCATCGGTCTGGTGACCTATGCAGCTGTGGCGGCGCTGGAATACCGGAAGATCCGGAAGGTACCGCTGGACGAAGCATTAAAGAATGCAGAATAAAGGAAGAACGTCGGAAAACGTGCGATGGGATCCTTACCGAAGAAGGAAGAGCGGAGGCTGATATACAGCCTCCGTTTTGTAGTGTGGATCATGAAAGTTATCAGGATAACAGATATATGTGAATCAGATAAAACAAAGAGAAAATGACTTGTCAAACGTCTAATAATCTAGTAGACTAAGCATATATTTTGTGCCTTGAGCGAAGCGAAAGGAATGAAAAATCATGAAAAGATCAGGTCTTTATCTATTGAAGTACATAGCTTGTTTTCTGGTGATCATATTGATTTATGGAATTGTACAGTGGTTCCTCTATCCCGTAAAAGAAAGCAGAGCGGACGCCTGTGCAGAGAAGATCGGAACAATCTGTGAAAAGGCAGAGACGGATGGCTCTCTGATCTATCTGTGTGAGGCTGGAGACGGAAAACAGATGGTGGTATTAGTGGAAAACCTGTGGTTTCCGAACCGTTACCGGAAATACGAGGTTACCGGGAAACAACGTCTGGATGTAAACAGCCGGAAAGAATATTATCAGGTGTTCTGGGATGAAGCCGGGATTCACGTCGGTGAAGTGACAAACGTAAGCGGCAAAAACAGTTCATCGGTTGTGTTCGGTATGCTGCTGCTGCCGCTGTTTATTATTGTGAGTGCAGAGAACATCAGAAAACGGATTAAAAGAAAGAATGGCTGACCCCAAAACCAGGATCAAGGAAGTTGATGAAGGAACGGAAGTGGACACGATGCCGCCAGAGGATGCCGAAAAACCTATAAGCGCAGCCCCTTTATGTCCTTAATGCGTGACAGGATCATATTGCAGCTGCAGCTGACCACACCGGGCAATGTGTCAATGACCGTGTGCAGAAAGGTCTCCATTTCTTCGGAGGAAGAGGCGACAGCGTGAACATGTAGCTTGTCCTGCCCTGTCACACGGTAGATCTGCGTAACCGTATCATGCAGCTTCAATATTTCTGTGACCTTTGAAAGGCAGCTCGGTGTTGTTTCGATTTCAAAATAGCATGACACCGCTCCGCTGATTTTCTGGGGATTGATGACGGTAGTATATTCCTCGATAATGCCTTTCTGCTCCAGCGCCTGAATCCGGGCCTTTACCGCGACTCTTGATATGCCGATATTCTCTCCAATATCGGAATAGGAAATGCGTGCATTCTCTATCAGCAGCCGTACGATTTTCTGATCTAATCCATCCAGTCCGTCTAAATACATAAGCAATCCTCCGATAACATGATTTCTGGGATTAGAATAACACGCTTCTTTCCAAAAGTAAACCGGATATTGACATGATAGTTGCAGTACGCTATAATTGTTTCGGATTGTAATTATAAACTTACGTTTCAGAGGCACATTATGAACCGGGATTTAACAAAGGGCTCTGTTATCAAGTCGATGCTGTTGTTTGCCATTCCCATGATTTTAGGTGATCTGCTTCAGCAGTGCTATAACATTGCTGACACTTTGATTGTCGGACAGTTCCTTGGGCGGGATGCCCTGGCAGCAGTTGGATCATCCTTTACGCTGATGACATTTTTGACTTCAATTATCCTTGGACTGTGTATGGGGAGCGGTGCTCTGTTTTCCATATGCTTCGGACAGCGGAATGAAACGGCTCTGCGCGAAAATCTCTGTGCATCCTTTTTTTTCATTGCATTCGTTACAGTGCTTCTGAATGGCCTGATAGTGATCTGCCTGGACGGGCTTCGGACGTTTCTGCGGGTTCCCGCCGAGGTCTGGGGTGACATGCGGGAATATCTGGCTGTGATTTTCATGGGGATCCCTGCCATTTTCCTGTACAACTATTTTGCCTCTTATCTGAGGGCAATCGGCAATTCTGTCATACCGCTGGTTTTTCTGGCAGTTTCAGCCGGGCTGAATATTGTCCTTGATCTCTGGTTTGTGATCGGATTAAACAGAGGGGTTGCCGGAGCCGCAGAGGCAACGGTAATTGCCCAGTATCTTTCAGGCATCGGCATCACTGTGTACACCTTTATGCGTTTCCCGCAGGTGCGCTCAATCGGGAACATTCGATGTCTGCGGAGAGAACGCATCCGCGGAATCATTTCCTTTTCCACACTGACCTGTGTTCAGCAATCGGTCATGAACCTCGGTATTCTTATGGTACAGGGACTTGTCAACAGCTTCGGGCCGGTCGTAATGGCTGCCTTTGCTGCCGCTGTGAAAATCGATGCGTTTGCCTATATGCCGGTACAGGATTTCGGAAATGCCTTTTCTACATTTATCGCACAGAATTACGGAGCAAAGGAGAATGAACGAATCCGTTCCGGTCTGAAAAGTGCGATATGCATTTCCATGTCGTTCTGTCTGGTCATATCCACACTCGTCTTCCTGTTTGCCAGACCGCTTATGACGATTTTTGTGGATGCCGGAGAAACCGGGGTTATTATGGAGGGCGTGCGCTATCTGCGTATAGAAGGTGTATTTTACTGTGGCATAGGCTGCCTGTTTCTGCTCTATGGCCTGTACCGTGCGCTGGGGAAGCCGGGGATGAGCGTTGTCCTTACGGTCATCTCCTTAGGTACTCGTGTTGCACTGGCTTACCTGCTGTCTGCGCTGCCTGTATTCGGAGTGACCGGTATCTGGTGGTCGGTTCCAATTGGCTGGGCCCTGGCGGATATCGCCGGTTTGTTCTACTACAAAGCCCGAAGGAAGGCGCTTCTCGCCTGAACCATGGCATAAATGGACCGGTATCAGTTTGTTGATCGCAGGGCAAATCCCCTACTTTACAAAACTCTCCGGATATAGTATAATCACCGTTAGACTTGAATTTATCCATGCAACAGGCTGTGAAGAAGAGGAGTACATTGGCGGCGCTGAAAGAGAGGACGGTTCACCGGCTGAGAGACGGTCCGAGAAAGCACCAGTGGAAGGTAGCTTCCGAGCCGGGCGGCTGAACGTTAACCAAACTAGTAAGCGGCTCCGATTCGCCCCCGTTACCGGGCTGTGAGATGGCTGGAAACAGCCGAATAAAGGTGGTACCGCGAGACATTCGCCCTTTGCCGTAAGGCAGAGGGCATTTTTATTTCACAGGAAACTGCCGCCTGTGGAATAAAATGAAATTCAGGAGGAATTTTATGAGCAAGGAACTGGAGAAAACCTATAATCCGGGGGCGATCGAAGAGCGCCTCTATGACAAGTGGATGGAAAAGAAATATTTCCATGCCGAAGTGGACAGAAGCAAAAAACCCTTTACCATCGTAATGCCGCCGCCGAACATCACCGGCCAGCTTCACATGGGACATGCGCTGGACAATACCATGCAGGATATCCTGATCCGGTATAAGCGGATGCAGGGCTATTCCGCACTGTGGCAGCCGGGCACCGACCATGCCGCCATCGCGACCGAGGTAAAGGTCATCGACAAGCTGAGAAGCGAGGGCATCAACAAAGAGGATCTCACCAGAGAGGAATTCTTAAAGTATGCCTGGGACTGGAAGAAGGAGTACGGCGGACGGATCGTAAAGCAGTTAAAGAAGCTGGGATCCTCGGCAGACTGGGACAGAGAGCGGTTCACCATGGACGAGGGCTGCTCCAATGCCGTGAAGGAAGTATTTATCCGTCTGTATGAAAAAGGATATATTTATAAAGGCTCCAGAATCATCAACTGGTGTCCGGAGTGCAAGACCTCGATTTCGGATGCTGAGGTTGTGCATGAGGAACAGGATGGATTCTTCTGGCATATCAACTACCCGGTAAAGGATGAGCCGGGACGATATGTGGAAATTGCGACCACCAGACCGGAGACACTGATCGGTGATACTGCTGTGGCGGTTCATCCCGATGATGAGCGGTATAAGGATCTGGTCGGCAAAATGCTGATCCTGCCGCTGGTAGGACGGGAGATCCCTGTAGTTGCCGATGAGTATGTCGATAAGGAATTCGGAACCGGCTGCGTAAAGATCACACCGGCTCATGACCCCAACGACTTTGAGGTGGGAAAGCGTCATAACCTGGAAGAGATCAATATCCTGAACGATGATGCGACCATCAATGAAAAGGGCGGAAAGTACGCCGGTATGGACCGCTATGAAGCAAGAAAAGCCATGGTGAAGGATCTGGAGGAGCAGGGGCTCTTAGTGAAGATCGTTCCCCATTCCCATAATGTCGGAACTCATGACCGGTGCAAGACGACCATCGAGCCCATGGTGAAGCAGCAGTGGTTTGTCCGCATGGACGAGATGGCAAAGCCCGCCATCGAGGCATTGAAGAGCGGCCGGTTAAAGTTCGTTCCCGAGAGCTTCGGAAAGACCTATCTCCACTGGCTGGAAAATATCCGCGACTGGTGTATTTCCAGACAGCTTTGGTGGGGCCATCGGATTCCGGCTTATTACTGCAGTGACTGCGGGGAAATGGTAGTAGCGAAGGACGCTCCGGAAAAGTGCCCGAAGTGCGGCGGCACCCATATGGTACAGGATGAGGACACGCTGGATACCTGGTTCAGCTCGGCGCTGTGGCCGTTCTCGACCCTTGGCTGGCCGGAAAAGACACCGGAGTTTGAGTACTTCTATCCCACCGATGTGCTGGTAACCGGCTATGACATTATCTTCTTCTGGGTGATCCGAATGGTATTCTCCGGCCTTGAGCAGACTGGAAAGGAGCCGTTCCACACGGTTCTGATCCATGGCCTTGTCCGCGATTCCCAGGGACGGAAGATGAGCAAGTCCCTCGGAAACGGAATCGATCCGCTGGAGGTGGTTGACAAGTACGGCGCAGATGCGCTGCGTATGACACTGATCACCGGAAATGCCCCTGGAAATGATATGCGTTTCTACTGGGAGCGTGTAGAAGCAAGCCGGAATTTTGCCAATAAGGTATGGAACGCCTCCCGTTTCATTATGATGAACATGGAGAAGGCTCCTGTTCGTGAAGTGGCTCTTTCGGAGCTTACCATGGCAGACAGATGGATCCTGTCCAAGGTCAATACCCTGGCAAAGGATGTGACCGAGAATCTGGATAAGTATGAGCTGGGCATTGCACTTCAGAAGATCTATGACTTTATCTGGGAGAGCTTCTGCGACTGGTACATTGAGATGGTGAAGCCCCGTCTGTACAACGATGAGGATCAGACCAAGGCGGCAGCACTCTGGACTCTGAAGACGGTCCTGATCCAGTCCTTAAAGCTTCTGCATCCGTACATGCCGTTCATCACCGAGGAAATTTTCTGTACCCTTCAGGATGAGGAAGCGTCCATCATGATCTCCAGATGGCCGGAGTACAGGGCAGAGTGGAGCTTTGAGAAGGAAGAGGAGGCAGTTGAGATCATCAAGGAAGCAGTCCGTGCGATCCGGAATGTCCGTACCTCCATGAACGTTCCGCCCAGCAGAAAGGCTCATGTATTTGTAGTGTCCGAGGATGCCGGTGTCCGTGAGATCTTTGAGAACAGCAAGGTATTCTTCGGAACCCTGGGCTATGCAAATCAGGTGGATGTTCAGGCCGATAAGACCGGAATCTCTGAGGATGCTGTTTCAGCAGTGACCGCAAAGGCTGTGATCTACATGCCCTTCGCCGAGCTGGTTGATGTGGAAAAGGAGATCGAGCGGTTAAAGAAGGAGGAGGCAAACTTAAATAAGGAGCTTGCCCGTTCCAGAGGCATGCTGGGCAACGAGAACTTTGTAAAGCGTGCGCCGGAAGCAAAGATCAATGAAGAAAAAGCAAAGCTTGCCAAGTATGAACAGATGATGGAGCAGGTGAAGGAGCGCCTTTGCCAGCTTGAGAAACAGAACTGAGGCATCGTATGAATATCAAAGAGGCAGAAGAGTATCTCAATGGGATCCCGCGTTTTTCCAAGAAGACTACCATGGAAAATGAGCGGAAGATCCTTGCCCTTCTGGGGCATCCGGAGGAGGGACAGCGGTTTGTCCATGTGGCCGGTACGAATGGAAAGGGTTCGGTCTGTGCTTTTATGACCAGTGCCCTTTTAGAGAGCGGCCATCATGTGGGAACGTTTACCTCCCCCCATCTGGTGGATATCACCGAACGGTTTCTCATCGACGGAAAACAGGTCGATGACGAGACCTTTCTGGCGGCCTTCCACCGGATCTATGATCTTTGTGAGACGAAAAAAGAGGAGATTGTCCATCCCTCCTACTTTGAGTTCCTGTTCCTGATCGGAATGGTGATCTTCCGGGAAAAACAGGTGGACACGACGGTTCTGGAGGTGGGACTGGGAGGCAGGCTGGATGCGACCAATGTGATCGAACATCCGGCAGTCTGCATCATTGCTTCCATCAGTCTGGATCATACCGAGATCCTGGGTGATACGATCCCTAAGATCGCGGCGGAGAAGGCCGGTATCATAAAGCCCGGCTGTCCGGTGGTTTATGACGGCTCCAGCCCGGAGGCGGAGAGGGTGATCCGGGAGCAGGCCGAAGCGCTTCATGCCCCTGCGGTCTGCGTAAGGCCGGAAGATTTTGTGATCACGGAGCGAAGCCTTTCGGGGATTGCGTTCAGCCTGAACAAAGCTCCTTATGACGGGGCACAGTTCCATGTTCCCTTTGTGGCGGATTATCAGGCCATGAATGCATCGCTGGCGCTGATGGCGTGTCAGGTGCTGTTCGGAGAATCGGTTTCGCAGGATATGTTAAAGAATGCGCTTGCCCATACCTCCTGGCCGGGCCGCATGGAGCCGGTGCTGCCGGGAATCTTCATGGACGGCGCCCACAATGATGACGGGATCCGCGTCTTTATCGAAACGGTGGTAAAGATGCCCTGCCGGGGGAAGAAGTATCTTCTCTTTTCCGCGGTTGTGGAGAAGGATTATGAGACCATGATCGATGAGATCTGTACCCAGGCCGATTTTGACGGGTTTATCTTAACGGAGCTGGACAGCTATCGGGCTTTGCCGTTAAAGAACATTCTGGAAACCTTTCAGAAAAAGACAGACAAGCCTGTCTGGAGTTTCGGAAAGATCGAGGAGGCCTTTGCCTTTGCCAGAGAGAAAAAGACAGCGGAGGATCTGGTATTTATCGTCGGATCACTGTATCTGGCAGGGAGCGTCAAGGCTGTTTTAAAGAAGGAAGAGGCATAAATACAGCCTGAAATACAGGAGTACGGAAAAAGGGTGACAGTTTTTGTCGTCCTTTTTTCATTGTCAAATGGACGGAAGTATAGTAGTATAGTTTCAGTGCCGGAGAATAAGGGCTTATGAAAATCTTAAGAATTTGTTCTTACGGATTGTAGGAAATTTCCGGTGTGAAAACCGGGCAGGATATGGTATACTTATTCTTTAAGGTTCTGCAACAATCCGGTGGAGAAGCTCTGCAGATGCGGGAGCTTCTTCGGAGGTACTGCAGACAGTGAAACGGTTCAGAAAGGAAGAAACAGGATGTTGAATTTTGAGGAAGAACTGGCAAAGTTCAAGCCCAGCCGTGACATTGACCATGTGGGTGATACCATTGTAAACCGGGATATCACTGATGTGACGGATATCATGGTGGAGTTTATGAAAGAACAGTACGGTCAGTATGAGGAAGAGGACCACAGAGAGTAGGAAGCAGTATGGAGTGTTTATATTGTCATCATCAGCTCGGAAACGGGAATTTCTGTAATTTCTGCGGGCATGATGTAACCCTGTATAAAAAGGTGGTGCGCCTTTCCAACACCTATTATAACATCGGTCTGGAAAAGGCGAAGGTCCGGGATCTTTCCGGCGCCGCCGTATATCTGAAAAAAAGTCTGGATCTCTATAAGAAGAATACCGATGCCAGAAATCTTCTCGGTCTTGTCTATTTTGAGATGGGAGAGACGGTGGACGCCCTGGCGGAGTGGGTCATCAGCAAGAATCTCCAGCCGGATGAAAATCTGGCGGCTGATTATCTGAAAAAGCTGCAGTCGAGACAGTCCAAGTTAAACCAGATGGACCAGACCTTAAAGAAGTTCAATCAGGCGCTTTATTATGCGCGTCATGACAGTGAGGATCTGGCGCTTCTTCAGGCGAAAAAGGTTATCAGCATGAACCCGAAGTTTGTGAAGGCGTATCAGCTGCTGGGGCTTCTTTACCTGAAAAAGGAGGAGTATGCCAAGGCGGAGAAAACGCTGAAGGCGGTCCTCGCCATTGATGTGAACAACACGGTGGCACTGGAATATCTGGAGGAGTTAAGGGAGATCGCGAGAAACCGGAAGGATATCGCGAAGGAAAAGAGCCGACGGCAGGCGAAGAAGATCCAGGAGAAGGAGCTGTTTGACCAGACCATGCGGGACGAGGCCATTGTGCCCACCTACCACGAGGGAACAGGGAGCTGGGCTACGGTGCTTCTGCTGGCAGTGGGGCTGGTTGTCGGTGTTCTGTTTACCTATTTCCTGCTTCTGCCGGTGAAGGAGCGGAAGCTGAATGCCGATTTCAACAGCGGGATCTTATCGTACAATGAGAAGATTTCCGAGCGTGATACGACGATCACCAGCCTTCAGGGGCAGATCGATTCCCTGAATAATGAGAAGTCCAGTCTGGAGGGCGAGCTGTCTGCCTACACCGGAGAGGGCGGCATCATCAACGAATACAACAAGCTGCTCAATGTGCTGAAGCTGAAGGCGGACGGCGATTATATCGGCGCCATGGATTCGCTGGAGTCCATTGATTCCAGTTTGGTGACCAATGAGACCTTCCAGAGTGTGTACCAGTCCCTGAGTACCGAGTTCAACGACAGTGCTGTTCAGAACCTCTTTGCCATCGGCAAGGCGGCTTATGATGCAAGAGACTGGGATAAGGCACTTGCCTACTTTGCGAAATGCCTGGAGAAGCAGCCGGATTATCCGGAGGTGATCTTCTATACGGGGGTCTGCTACCAGAACAAGAGCGACTGGCCGACAGCCGTGGAGTATTATAATCAGCTGATCAATAATCCAGCCTATTCGTCCACTGTCTGGGGACAGCAGGCGGCGGCTCAGAGAGGCTATTAAAGACAAACGAAAAAAGAACAGAGAAACGAAAGAGAAGACCGTGTACGGAAACGTATGGGGTCTTCTTATATTTTATGAAAAACGGATGTGAACCATAACTATATTGGAACAGGAGGTATAAAAATTGGAACAGGGGACATGCTGGAAAATGAGGGGGAATGTGCTGTATGTACAGATGCCCGGAGAGGTGGATCATCACAGCAGCGACGAGATCAAGGAACAGATCCGAAGGGCGCGGGAGATCCAGCGGATCCGCAGTCTGGTATTTGATTTTAAGGATACGCAGTTCATGGACAGTGCGGGGATCGGTATGCTGCTTGGGCGGTACAAGGAACTGCGGGCGGCCGGCGGAAGTGTTTATGTACGTCATGTTCCGCCGAGGCTTTCCAGGATCCTGGAAATGTCCGGGATCTATCAGATCATCGGGGACTGGGATGAGCGGACCATAGAGGGAGGAGAGTGACATGGAGGAAAAGAAAGTATTTGGTGAAACGGAGCAGGAAACGGAATGGAGCAGGAACGAGCAGGAAACGGTGGAAATTTCCTTTGAGAGCCGGTCAAGAAACGAGCAGTTTGCCAGAGTGGTGACGGCTGTATTTGCGGCCCGGCTGGATCCGACGGTGGAGGAGCTGGACGATATTAAAACAGCCGTATCGGAGGCTGTGACAAATGCAATTATCCACGGATATGAAAATCGGAAGGGGATTGTACATATGAAGCTGACGATCCGTGACCGGATCCTGTCGGTGGAGGTACGGGACGATGGCGTGGGGATCGAGGATGTGAAGCGTGCCATGGAGCCGCTTTATACCTCGAAGCCCTCCAGAGAACGGTCTGGCATGGGATTTTCCTTTATGGAGGCGTTTATGGACAAGGTGGAAGTGGAATCGGCGCCGGGAGCGGGAACTGTCGTGACCATGGAAAAGGAGCTGGGGCGGAGGAAGTAATGGACGAGACCATGGAGCTGATCCGACGGGCACACGAGGGGGATAAAGAGGCAAGGGACAGACTGGTATCGGAAAATACAGGGCTGATCTGGAGCGTGGTGCGCCGCTTTCTGGGAAGAGGGGCGGAGTCGGAGGATCTGTTTCAGATCGGAAGCATCGGGCTTTTAAAGGCCATTGACAAGTTTGATCTGGGCTTCGAGGTGCGGTTTTCCACCTATGCAGTACCTATGATTACCGGCGAGATCAAGCGGTTCCTGCGGGATGACGGGATGATCAAGATCAGCCGCTCGGTGAAGGAGCTGGCAGTAAAGGCAAGAAGGGAACGGGAGCGGCTTGGAACAAAGCTGGGGCGGGAACCGACCCTGTCGGAGCTGGCCGGTTCCATGGAGGTGGAACCGATGGAGCTGGCGGCTGCGCTGGAAGCCGGGGCAGAGGTGGAATCCCTTTATAAGACCATTTACCACGGGGACGGGAGTGCCATCAGCCTTATCGACAAGCTGGAGGATAAAAATCGGGAGGATGAGGAGGTCCTGGACAAGCTGACGATCCGGCGGCTTCTGCGGGAGCTTCCGCCTCAGGACGCCAGGCTCATTATCATGCGCTATTATATGGACAAGACCCAGACGCAGGTGGCGAAAGAGCTGGGGGTATCTCAGGTGCAGGTTTCCCGCATGGAGAAAAAGATCCTGGGTACCATGAGAAAGAAATTCTGAAAATGTGTTTCGGATGTATAAAGGACGGTGGCCGGGACCATACTACTCTCAGGAAGGAGTGGTTCTATGAGTACGAAAAAATGGCTTTTTGGGCTTTTGATCCTGGCGGCAGTAACGGTGATCGCACTGTATGCGATTTACCGGATGGGACAGGACGGACAGAGCCGCGGAATGCTTGTGGAGGTTATGCAACATGCGGGAGAAAAGGTGGGGAAAACCACAGACCGGTTCATGAAAGAGGCGAAAAACTGTGCAGAGAAAACGATTGACTCTGTCGGAAAGGCCATGGGCTGTCATGAGTGAGGTCGTTTATTTAAAGCTGTCTCAGAATACGGAGGTCCATGAGCGGGAGGTGTTTCTGTCCCAGCTGGGGGAGCTGTGGTGCCGCAATAAGTCCATCGAGAACCGCTGTCTGGCACTCAAGGTCCTTCATGTGCCTTCGGAAAAGCCGGAGCGCTATGTGCTGTCGGTTATGGAGCTCATTGAAAAGCTGGAGAAGATCTCCGATCAGATCGAGGTAAACAGTATCGGTGAGACGGACTGCATCATTGATTATCAGCCGAAGCCCCGTGCCGGACAGGTCTGGGAATGGATAAAAACGGCGGCAGTCTGCCTGATCACGTTTTTCGGCGCAGCCTTTGCTATCATGACCTTTAATAATGACGGAAATGTGGGCGAGCTGTTTGCCATGATCTATGAGGGAGTCATGGGGCAGAAGCCGCAGGGAGCGACGGTGCTGGAGCTGACCTATTCCATTGGGCTTCCCATCGGGATCCTGGTGTTTTTTAATCATTTTTCCAGAGTGGCACTGTCTAAGGATCCGACGCCCATTGAGGTTCAGATGCGGACCTATGAGACGGATGTGAACCAGACGCTGATCAAAAATGCCGGGAGGGAGGAATCCGGAGTTGATGTTACTTAAAGAAGGACTGCTTGCACTGATCGGACTGAGTGCCGGCGGGATCATTGCGGCGGGCGTTTTTGCCTTTATTGTTACCATAGGCGTGGTGGTGCGGCTCATCGGGAAGACTCATACGGCGAAGCATGTACGGCTCTTTGAGGATATGATCGTTTTCGGCGGGACAGCGGGAAATGTGGTGTATCTGTATCGGCCGTCCCTGCCCGGAGGCTTTCCGCTGCTGGTGCTCATGGGACTTGGCTCCGGTATCTTTGTCGGGTGTCTGATCATGTCGCTGGCGGAGACGCTGGATTCTGTTCCGGTGCTCAGCCGCCGGATCCGCCTGTCCACAGGGCTCCAGTATGTGATCCTGGGGATTGCGGCCGGAAAACTCTGCGGGGCGTTATATCACTTCTTTTAAAGGAGGCATTTAAAGGAGGATTTATGGATCAGGAAAAACAGAAGGCACCGGACAGCCGGGTGGGAAGCGCCATGAGTCCGGAGGAATATGAGGCTTATGTAAAGCAGGTAACGCCCACGCATAATCCGGTCTGGAATGTCCTGCGGGCGTTCGTAACCGGCGGCATCATCTGTACCATCGGCCAGGGACTGCTGTACCTGTTTCAGGAAAACGGTGTGGAGCGGGAGGCGGCCGGTGCCTGGACGCTTCTGATCCTCATCGGGGCCGCAGTGATCCTGACCGGGCTGAACCTGTTCCCGAAGATTGTGACCTTCGGCGGAGCGGGCGCACTGGTTCCCATCACCGGCTTTGCCAATTCGGTTGTCTCTCCGGCCATCGAATACAAAAAAGAGGGACAGGTATTTGGTATCGGCTGTAAAATCTTTACCATTGCCGGGCCGGTAATCCTCTATGGGATCTTTTCAAGCTGGATTCTGGGCATTCTTTACTGTATTCTGGACTGGATCGGCATTTACTGGGCATAACGGAGGAATCGGACATGGAACGAAAGCGTTATCAGAGAGGAAAGGCAAGTCTGGCCTTTGAAAACGGGCCGCAGATCCTTGGAAAGGCGTCGGTCGCCGGAAAAAAGGAGGGGGAAGGGCCGTTAGGGGAACAATTTGATATCATTGAGCCGGATCCGCTTCTTGGCTGTGAAAACTGGGAGGAGGCGGAGAGTGCACTCCAGAAAGAGGCGGCCGATCTGGTCATTGAACGGGCCGGACTGGTGCGCAGCGAGGTACGCTATCTTTTCGCCGGGGATCTTCTGGGGCAGCTCATTGCAACATCCTTTGGAACCGTGGATCTGGAACTGCCGCTGTTTGGATTATACGGGGCATGCTCCACCATCGGGGAGGCTCTCTGTCTCGGGGCCATGACAGTAGAGGCCGGGTATGCGGATTATGTGATGGCCTTGTCCTCCAGCCATTTTGCCAGCGCGGAAAAGCAGTTCCGTTTTCCGTTGGAATACGGGAATCAGCGTCCGCTTTCGACCACATGGACGGTGACCGGCAGCGGGGCATTTATTCTGGGAAAGAAGGGCGGATCGGTGCGGATCAGCGGGATCACGCCGGGGCGGATCGTGGACATGGGATTAAAGGATTCCATGAATATGGGGGCCTGCATGGCACCGGCGGCCTGTGATACCATCTGCCGCAGCCTGGAGGATTTTGAGCGGGAGCCGGAGGATTATGACCGGATCATCACCGGAGATCTGGGGCAGGTCGGAACAACGATCCTTCTGGATTTTATGAAGAGCCGGGGGCATGATATCCGGCGGCAGCACCGGGACTGCGGAACCATGATCTTTGACGCCGAAACGCAGGATACCCACTCCGGCGGAAGCGGCTGCGGCTGTTCGGCCCTTGTGCTGGCAGCGGAAATCCTTCCGAAGCTGATGACCGGCCAGTGGCAGCGGGTGCTGTTCCTGCCGACCGGTGCATTGCTTTCCAGTGTAAGCTTCAATGAAGGAAACAGCGTTCCGGGGATCGCGCATGGAGTGATTTTAGAGCACTGCTGAACATGGTGATATTTGTCGGTAAATTGTGGGAAACTGCTCTGTTTGGCGCCGACATGGTGGAAATGTCTGTATTTATCTGGATAAAGTTCTTGAAACCGCAGCTGATTCAGGATAGAATAGGCAGTATCAAAAAAGCGGAATATGAAACAGAGGTGTTCCGCGTACATATCTTTTTCTTTATGATCGGGGATTCTCCCGGATAATTCCAATAGAACTAGAACGAAATGAAAACAAATATGGAAGCTGTAAAAGAGACAGGAGGTGGGAGCATGGACTGCGCTTCCGGCGTGGTGCTGGGCGGACTATACCGTCTGGAAGGTCTGCTGGGCCGGGGCGGACATGGAACGGTCTGGCTGGCAAGGCAGATCCGAACAGACCGTCCGGCGGCGGTGAAGGAGCTTCAGGGGCAGGCGCTGATCATGGAGACGGACCTGTTAAAAAAGCTGTCCCATCCGGGGCTTTCTGCCATCATGGATATTCTGGAGGAAGACGGACGGCGATATCTGGTCATGGAATATGTGGAGGGGGAAACTCTGAGTGCCTATCTGGGCAGTCATGGGCCGGTATCGGAGGAGCAGGCAGCAGACTGGGGAATCCAGCTCTGCCGGGTCCTTTCTTATCTGCATGAGCGGCGTCCGCCGGTGATCCACCGGGATCTGAAGCCGTCAAATCTGATCCTGCGCCCGGACGGGAGGCTGGTTCTGATCGATTTCGGAACAGCCAGAGAACGGAAGGAGGATCAGACGGGGGATACAGTCTGGCTGGGAACCAGAGGCTATGCTGCGCCGGAGCAGTACGGAGGGCGTGGACAGACCGGGCCGGAAACGGATATTTACGGTCTCGGAATGGTTTTGTATGATGCGCTGGGCGGCATGAAGAGGCAGGGAAAAGAAGGAAGAGAACTGTCTGCCGGTATGGAACGGATCCTTCAAACCTGTACCAGAGTGGAGCCGAAACGAAGGTTTTCTTCCTGTCGGATTCTGGAGGAGGAGCTTCTGGCGTTTCGGACACAGACCGGGCATCAGAGGATGTGGAGTATGCGTCTTCGAAGCGGCTGTCTGATTCTGGCAGTTGTATCGCTGCTCCTGGCGGGAAGCAGTCTGGGGCTGGCATTGGCCGGACGGAGCCGGCAGGGAGTGTTTTATGAATCATTGCTATTGGAGGCAGAGGGCAGTGTTTCCGAAGAGGAAGCAGAAGCGTTGTGTGAACAGGCAATCCTTCTGGAGCCGCAGCGGCCGGAGGCATATGAGCAGCTGCTGGAAATTTATGTGGAAACCGATGGGAGCTTTTCCGTTTCGGAGGAACGGCAGTTTCAGGAGCTTCTCCGGTCGGAGAGTGGGCTTGGAACTGTCCGGTCCAGACTGCAGCGAGGCGGAGCTGCCTGCGGAAGGGCGGCTTATCGGATCGGTCTGGCATACTTTTATGAATATGAGGGGGCCGGAGGACGGGGCGCATCGGCAGTCTGGTTTCGTCTGGCGGAGGAAAACAATGCACATCTGACAGAGGGGGAAACACTTCGGACAAGGCTTCTGGGAAGGATTGCTTCCTACTGGGACGGTCTGGGGAAAGAAAAAAAATCGGGAGATCCGCAGGTTTCTTATGCAGATTACTGGAAAGACCTGGAGGAGCTTTCAAGGCTGGAGCTGGAACAGAAGGACAACCGGATTACTGCGCTGGTGGCAGCAAGAGAACTGGCCGGGCGTCTGGCGGACTGCGGATCCCTGTTTTATCGGGACGGAATTGGAACGGGACAGATGGAACAGGCATTGAAGCAGGTTGAGACACAGGCAGCGGTCTGGGAGGGTCAGATTGAAAGCACCTACGAAGGACAGCTGTTCGAGGAAGTAAAGACGGCGGAATCACTGGCGGAACAAACATTGAAGGTATTGAAACAAAAAGAGAAGGGAGAATAGGGATGGAACGGGGAATGATAAGCTGGTATTATAGTCTGTCATGGACGCTGGCGGTCCTGGCGCTTCTGGGACTTGTGACGGTGGGAATACTTGGGGTACGGATGAAGCTGTTTCGGAATCGAAGGATTTTACTGCGGGTGACCGTGTCTGTCATATCGCTGGCGGTCCTGTCCCTGGCGGTGGCCGTGTTATTTTTGATTCCCGGCTTTATTTCACTGGCAGAGGAGCCGTCCATTTCTGTTCAGTTTTATTCAAAAAGCGGGGAGACGGAAAACGGAACAACGGGCTTCGGAACATATGTGTTTTTCCGGGAAACGGCAGAGGCAGTCGTGACAGTTCGGGAAAAGAACCCGGATCCGGAAACGTTGAGAATACAGCTTAGCGATAAACGGGGATCGGAGCTTTTGCTTTCTTATGGGACAGGTGGCTGGAGAGGCCTGGAGGGGGCAGAAAAAGGAACTCTGGAGGCCGGAGAATGGACGGAGGAGGCACCTGGAGTTTATACGGTGCGGCTGCGCTTTTTACAGGAGGGAAGCTGGCGGCTGGAAATGATCGCCTGCGATGACCTGGCCGGGAACCGGGCCGTTTGGGACCAGCAGTGCAGCGTGGTGATCGACCGGCAGGCTCCGAAGCTTCTTCTGGAACGGGAGCAGCAGGAGAAGATCCGTCATGCGGATTATTATAATCAGACCGCAGAGCTGTGGTGCTATATGGAGGAGGAATATTTCAGACAGGGAGAACCTCCGGTGATTGAGATCCGGAAAAACGGCGCTTTTTCGGAACCGGAAAACGTTTTCTGGGAGCCTGCAGCGGAACGGGGGCTTTTCTGGTATAAATGCAGGCTTCGATTTTCGGAAGAGGGGATATATGAGGTAAAGATTTCTTATACAGATCCGGCAGGAAATCCGATTGCACCGGAAGCAAAGACGGAGGACCGGTTTACCGTGGATCTGACGCCGCCGGATCAGGGTGTGGCAGAGGCACTGGGACACCAGTGGACAGGCTTTTGGGATCAAATGGGCTTCGGATTGCTTTCCGGTACACGGGTGCCTGTACGTTTGTCTGGTTCTGACAGCTTATCTCTGGTGGAACCGATTCAGTATTACTGCTCTGGAAAAGGTCTTTCCAGAGCAGAGCTGGATGCACTTCCGGAGAAAGCATGGACAGCCGGAGACAGCCTGTTTCTGGAAACCGGGACGAAAACCATAGTTTACGGAAAGGTAACGAATTATGCAGGATTGTGGAGTTACTTTTCCAGTGAGGGGATTCTGGTGGAGTCGCTGGGGCCGGAGATATTCGTGGAATTGGAGGGAGAAGCCGGAGTTCTGGAGCCTTGTTATCGAAGCAGCGTTAAAGCAGTGATTGGAATTCAGGATCGGGGAGAAGGAGAAGCACTGGCCGGCCTGCGGGCAGCAGGATATCGTCTGTACGGAAATGGCGGGCAGGAATTGGAACAGGGGAGTTTTTCGGAGGCATTTGCCGGAGCAGAATCCTTTCAGACGGTATTGGAATTTCCTCTTTCCCGCTATGAGGAGCAGGAATTGGAGCTGGTTGTCTGGGCGGAGGATCAGGCGGGAAACCGCAGCGAAGAACAGACAAGGTTTCTTCTGGATTCCAGACCGCCGGAGCTTTTGCTGGAATTTAATCAGGCGGAACCGAAAAATGAAAAGTATTATGCGGCGGAACGGACGGCTGTCCTGACAGTAAGGGAACCGTTTTTCTCGGAAAAACTGATCTCTTTGTCCATTACCAATACAGAGGGGGAAGGACCGCAGGTCGGAGCCTGGAGTCATGACGGGGAAGTACACCGTCTGACCATGGTATTTTCCGCGGATGGGGAATATGCGGTTTCCGTTCACGGAGCAGATCTGGCCGGAAACGAAGCAGAAGTGTCGGCAGAGCCCTTTGTCATTGACCAGACACCGCCGGAGCTTACGGTGGAGTTTGCAGATGGCGGAAATGGCGGGGAACAGGCACAGAAAGGCTTTTTTGCATCGGCTCGAAAAGCGATGGTAGCGGTACAGGAAAAAAACTTTTCTGAAGAACTGTTTTTGGCGGAGGACAGCGAAAATCCGATATTTCAGTCTTCCGGACCAATGCATCTGGCAGAAACCATATATGAAGAAAACCGGATGTATCATATTCGGTTTTCCTGTACGGATCTGGCCGGAAATGAGACGGTCTGGGAAGCTCCGCTGTTTACGGTTGACACAGAAGCACCTCGGCTTACGGTGGACGGTCTGGCGGACCGGTCCGCCAACCGCGGAACGGTGGAGGCCGGGCTTTCGGCGAAGGATCAGAATCTGCGGAAAGAAACGGTTCAGACCTCATTACTTCGATTTCGAAATGGTGTCTGGAAGGATACGGGGGCGGAAATGGAGAACGGAGACAAACCAGAAAACGAAGTGAAAACAGAAGCAAGTCTGGAAACAGACTTGAAAAGCGGGAATGAGCAGGAAATTTTACAGGTCTGGCGGCTGCTCTCATCAAAAAACTTTCCGGAAACGGAGGAAACAGACGGATTTTACCGGCTGACGGTTTCTGCCATGGATCGTGCCGGAAACCGGGCGGAGCGTAACGTAACATTTTCCGTAAATCGTTTCGGATCGGTCTATCTGCCGGAGACAGAAACGGCAGTCTGGCTTTATCCGGAGGACGGAAGCTATCCGTATCTTTCGAAAGAACGGGAGGTTACAGTTCTGGAATATAATGTGGATGAGGTGGAGGAGTACCGGGTGGCGGTAAGCCGGGATGGTGTACTGGAGGAACTGAAGGATCAGGAGGATTATCTCCGGGAGGAGCTTACGAAGACAGGAGGAGCAGAGGAGACGATGGAAGACTGGAAATGTTACCGGATCCGGATTCTGAGCCATGTGTTTGCTTTGGAGGGCGATTATGAGATCTTTCTTTATTCGGGAGACCGGGCCGGGAATCAAATGGGGAATACAACGCCGAAGACGTGGAAAAGAAGCGCCCGTTTTTCGTTTGCTGTGGATAAAACACCGCCGTCGGTGATTCTCACTGGCGCGAAGGATGGCGGACGCTATCGGGAGCGGGAGAAAAAGCTGCGCCTGTCTGCCTGGGACAATATGGAGCTGGCCGGGATTCGGATCCGGATCGGCGAGGAGGAACAATGTCTGGAGGATGGGGCGCTCCAGAAGCTGATCCGGGAGAACAACGGACAGACCGAGATCACGGTTCAGGCGAAGGATGACTGGCAGACGGTTCAGGTCTGGGTATGGGACCGGGCAGGGAACGGAAAGCCGGAGGCGGACAAAGGCACAGGAACAAACGGAGAAGCAGGGGAGGAGGCAGGAGAAGAGCCGGAGACGGAAACAGGTGCATACCGGCGGCTCAGACTTCTGGTGACACCGAACGGACTGGTACTGCTGTTCCGGTCTCCGTACCGAGGCATGGCAGTGCTGGCAGTGCTGACAGTCTTGACCGGGGCAGGCTGGTATAGATACCGGAGGATAACAAAACATACGGAGGGATAGAAAAAAGAAAGGAAGTGTGTTAAAATAAAAAACAAATGAGCCTGCGGGCCTGAAAGATAAAGATAGGGAGGAAACGAATGAATTATTTAATCGGAATTGATCTTGGAACCTCTGCAACGAAGACAGTCCTGTTTGATGAAAACGGAACAGTGATCGCTTCCGCATCAAGGGAATATCCCATGTATCAGCCTCAGAACGGCTGGGCAGAGCAGAAGCCGGAAGACTGGAGAGAGGCTGCGCTGGAAACCATCACCAGAGTGGTGAAGGAATCCGGTGTTGATAAGGATGAGATCAAGGGAATCGGTATTTCCGGCCAGATGCACGGCCTTGTGATGTTAGATGAAAACAACGAAGTGATCCGTCCTTCAATCATCTGGTGTGATCAGAGAACCGCAAAGGAATGTGAGGAAATTACAGAAAAGGTCGGAAAAGAGCGTCTGATTGAGATTACAGCGAACCCGGCGCTGACCGGTTTTACGGCCTCCAAGATTCTCTGGGTGAGAAATCATGAGCCGGAAAACTATGCGAAGTGCCGTCATATCCTGCTGCCCAAGGATTATGTACGTCTGATCCTGACGGGAGAGTATGCAACCGAGGTGTCTGATGCGTCCGGTATGCAGCTTCTGGATGTGCCGAACCGCTGCTGGTCCGACGAGGTGCTGGAAAAGCTGGATATTGATAAGCGTATGCTGGCAAAGGTTTATGAGTCCCCGGAGGTGACCGGAACGATTCTGCCTGAGATCGCGGCAGTGACCGGACTTTCCGAAAAAACGGTGGTAGTCGGAGGTGCCGGAGATAATGCGGCGGCAGCGGTAGGAACCGGTGTTGTGAAAGACGGACGTGCCTTTACGACCATCGGAACCAGCGGCGTTGTGTTTGCCCACAGCAAAAATGTCACCATTGATCCCAAGGGAAGAGTTCATACCTTCTGCTGCGCGGTGCCCGGCTGTTGGCATGTTATGGGCGTTACCCAGGGGGCAGGCCTTTCTCTTCAGTGGTTCCGCAATAATTTCTGCCAGGACTACATGGAAAAGGCAAAAGAAGAGGGCTGTGACGCCTACGATTATATCAACCGCGATGTGGAGAGCGTATCGCTGGGAGCAGATCGTCTGATCTATCTGCCGTATCTGATGGGAGAGCGGACTCCGCATCTGGATCCGGACTGCAGAGGTGTGTTCTTTGGCCTTTCCGCGATCCATACCAGAAAGCATATGCTTCGTGCCGTGATGGAGGGTGTATCCTATTCCATGAAGGACTGCAATGACATTCTGAAAGAAATGGGCGTGGAGGTTGATGACATGATGGCCTGCGGAGGCGGCGGAAGAAGTGCCGTGTGGCGCCAGATGCTTGCAGATATGTATGGCTGTACCGTAAAGACCGTTGCGGCGAAGGAGGGTCCGGCTCTTGGCGTGGCAATCCTGGCCGGTGTGGGCGCCGGAATCTATGACAGCGTAGAGGCTGCCTGCGAGAAGATGATCCATACGGACAAGTCCTGTGATCCCATTCCGGAGCATACCGCAAAGTATGAGGAATATCATAAGATCTATAAGAACCTTTACACCTGCCTGAAGGATCAGTACAAGGAACTGGCAAAGCTGTAATTGTCGGATGGATGATTAAAAAGAATCCTGCCTGCAGGATTCTCTGCTGAAATAAAAAGGGGATTCCCGTTTGCGGGAATCCCCAAATGATAAACGTTCGTATACAATTCTAATTTTCTAACAGTTTATGATACTGCTCGGCGGCCTGCTTCATGACCGAGGGGCCGGGAGCACCGATGGTCGTCCGTTTTTCTACACAGGTCTTTAAGCTGATCGCGTCATAAATATCAGATTCAAATACGGGGCTGATGGCCTTGTATTCTTCCAGAGTCATATCATCCAGAGAAATTCCCTTATCCAGGCAGAACAGAACCAGCTGACCGACGATTCCATGAGCATCACGGAACGGAACCCCATGGTTTACCAGGTAATCTGCGGCATCGGTGGCGTTGGTAAAGCCGTTCATGGCACTCTTTTTCATAATATCCTTATGGAAGCGCATGGTATCGATCATGCCGGTGAACAGGGCGATGCAGCCCTTTGTGGTATCGATGGAGTCAAATACCATTTCCTTGTCCTCCTGCATATCTTTATTGTATGCCAGCGGGATGCCCTTCATGGTTGTCAGGATTGAGGTCAGAGCGCCGTAGACACGGCCGGTCTTTCCGCGGACCAGCTCGGCAATATCCGGATTCTTTTTCTGAGGCATAATAGAACTTCCGGTGCTGTAAGCATCGTCCAGTTCTACAAACTGGTACTCGTTGGAGTTCCAGAGAATGATCTCTTCTGAGAAACGGCTCAGATGCATCATGATGGTTGCCATGGCACTGCAGAGCTCGATCAGATAGTCACGGTCGGAAACAGAATCCATACTGTTTCTGGTTGCACAGTCAAAATCCAGAAGAGATGCGGTATATTCCCGATCCAGAGGATAGGTAGTTCCGGCGAGTGCACCGGCGCCAAGCGGACAGGTATTCATGCGCTTGCGGATATCTGCCAGACGGCTCCGGTCACGGAGAAACATTTCAAAGTAAGCACCAAAGTGGTGAGCGACGGTGACAGGCTGAGCCTTCTGTAAATGGGTGAATCCAGGCATATAAGTTTCCAGATTTTCATCAATGATCCGCAGGATCGTGGTAAGCAGATCCTTTAAGAGTGCATCCAGCTCGCCGATTTCGTCCCGGATATAAAGCTTCATGTCCAGAGCAACCTGATCGTTTCGGCTTCTGCCGGTATGCAGCTTCTTTCCCACATCGCCGACCCGCTCGATCAGTGTGGCTTCCACAAAGCTGTGGATATCTTCCGCGGTGGGATCAATCTCCAGCCGTCCGGCTTCCACATCAGCCAGGATTCCTTCCAGGCCGTTTCGGATCTCCGTCATTTCCGCTTCTGTTAAAATTCCCTGTTTTGCCAGCATGGTTACATGGGCGATGCTGCCGCGGATGTCCTGCTTATAAAATCTCTGGTCAAAAGAGATCGAAGCGTTAAAATGGTCTACCAGTGCGTTTTCTTCTTTTGTGAAGCGTCCTCCCCATAATTTCATGATTCCTGTTCCTCACTTTCTGCTGTTTCATTTATCTGAGTTTCTGTTTTATCTGTAATGGTTTCAGAAGGCTGTTCCGTGGTGATAACATTGTTTGTGTTTGTGGACTGCGTTTCCGAATCAGGCTGTTTATTAGAAGTCGATTCAGAGCCGGAGCCGTCAGAGGCTGTGCTTTTACCGGGGATTTCCGGCTGCTTTATCAGTACCCGCTTTGTTCCCCGGAGGGCCGCCCGCCGTTCTGCTTCTGCCGAGCGCTGATTTTCAGACAGTTCCTGATCCTGCGCAGAGAGCGCCAGCTGATGCTTGTGGTAAGCCCTTGTGCTCAGGACCAGAAGGATCAGAAGAATCAGGGAAACCACAGAAATCAGGATTCCAAGTCCCATGCCATCGGGGCAGTAGGTCAGTTCCACGGAATGAGAGCCGGCGCTTACAGGGATTGCAAGCATGGTGTCTGCAATGGTCTGCGGCTCCACTTCGATGCCGTCTACCTTGACAGTCCAGCCGGTCTCATAGGGAATGGAGGTGTATAACAGACCGCTTTCGGAGGCGGTTACCCGTCCGGTTACAGTGGTGTCGGAATAGCTGTCTACGGTGAACGGTTCACTGCCCAGGTTTTTGATACAGGTCTGTAATGCATCCAGATCCAGCCGGTAAACATTGGCAGTGAAGTTTTCCTCCGACTGTTCAGTGGTCAGGGTGATGGAAGAACCGGCCTCATAGTATCCGAGATCCAGCAGATATCCGCGGTTTACATTGGAAAAGCTTTTGGTATTGCCGGCAGAGGATACGGACACATCCTTGATCGAGGTGTTTGTTACATCCACATAATAGAAGCCGTTCCCGGAGATACTGATGGTATATTTCCCCGTGGAGGAGGCTCCGTCCCCGGTAAGCATCAGAATATCATCGGCGCCCGCTGCCTGTGCCAGAGAATTCTGGTTATCCACCGGATTCAGCAGCTTATAATCCCAGAGGCTTTCAAAATCAGAGGAAACCATGAAACCGATGGGCAGGGAATACCTGTTTTCATAGAGCGTTACCTCTCCGTCAGTCATCTTTTCCGTGTAAAGCCCGCTGGCAAGAGGCGTGGTGGACAAGGTGTATTTTACACCAAGGATCGCAGAGGTCAGCGGAGTAGCACCGGAAAAACTGTAGGCATTGGTATTTCCCTCCAGTCCCAGAGCCTTATACAGATCACTTAAATGCGCATTGGCGGTGGAGGAAAAGAGGGAAGCAGACCGGTAACCGGCCAGTGCAGCGTCGTTCTTTGTTTTTCGGCTGACCTTTTCCATTCGGAACAAGGAAGCATCTTCTTTGTCGATTGCTTCAGAGAGCCGGCGGAAGGAATCCTGATTTTCCAGGTAAGCAGTACGGTTTACTGTTGAAACACTGGTGACAGCCGTATCCATGCTGGCTTCCACAGCTACCAGGGTAAAGGCAAGGATCGCCAGGGTGGGGGCCCAGGCTTTTCGGTTTTTATGATAATACAGAAGCAGGGCGTAAAGACCAACGAGAGCCAGAGTCACATAATAGACCTTGAAGTCAAAGGTATCCACCGTGATGATGGCTTCACAGAGGAAAATAAAGATCACAACGCCCCAGAAGCTTCCCGTAAGCTGTGCCGCAGTGTTGGCGCGGATATGCCGGTATCCCTCATAACACATGGTAAGCAGAAGAATGATATAAAGGAATGACTGGCGGGCCGGAAGACTGTTGGGAAAATGGAATCCATGCCAGATAAAGTTCGGAATGTTCAGGGAAAATCCGAGAAGCATAACGAACAGCAGGATCCCCTTCACGATCTTTTCCCGTTTGGGGATTTCCCTGTTCATCATATAGAGCGGAAACAGCAGAAGAACTGCCACGCCGCAGTAGATGTTGGGCCAGTGATCCAGCCCGGTCTCTGTTTCCACATTGACAAAGTGACGCGCCAGCATTTCAAAACAGGAGAAATAGGAAGTAAGCGTCTTGGGGATACTTACGTCGCCGGAGGCTGTCAGCTTCAGGGCGAACAGAACCGGAATCAGCAGGAATGCGGCGAGACCGCCGGATAACAGCGAATAGATGGCAAAGTTAACACATTTCTTAAAGAAACCGCTGTGATCCCGCTCCATGACCATCAGTGCGATAAAATAAATCACCATGAAAATACACATCATAATGGAAATGTAATAGTTGGTGATAATGGAAAGAGCCAGGGACAGGCAGTAAAGCAGACATTTATCTTCCTTGACAAGCTGTTCCAGACCCAGCATGACGATGGGAGCCAGGATCAGGCAGTCCAGCCACATGATATTCCAGCTGTAAGCTGCCATATAGGCAGACAGGGCATAAAAGATGGCAAAGAACGCGATCCCGAGATCTCTTGTCTTGAAGCGTCGGCTCAAATACCAGGAAAATGCCAGTCCGGAAAGGCCGATCTTTATGACGATCAGGTAAGTCATAAACTCGATCAGCAGGCTCTGGGGAACCAGAAATACCAGCCAGTTTACCGGACTTGCCAGATAGTAGGCATAGAGCGGAGCAAAGTTGGACCCCATTCCGATGTTCCAGGAATAGAGCAGGGAGCCTCCATGCTTCAGCTTCTCCATGAATTCATTCATGAACGGTGCATACTGGTGGTACATATCCGTCCGGAGAAAGCTGTTGTCGCCGAAGGGAAAGATCCCCCGCTGGACAAAGATCCCGATCATAATAAGGACCGGGATAAAAAAGGAAAGGAGAAAGGGAGCTTTCTCCAGGAGTGTTGTTTTTTTACGGGTGCGAAGCTGTTTCATAAAAAATCATTTCCCTTTCTTTTCGGACTCGTGCAGATCAAGATTGGTCTGTTTTACAATGTAGATGGGACGATCCTTGGCTTCCATGTAAATATGGGCGATGTATTCGCCGAGGATTCCAATGGAAAGCTCAATAATTCCGCCGAGGAACAGAACGGCACATAAGGTCGTGACATAGCCCGGAACATCAATTCCAAAGATCAGTGTCTGGATCAATGTGATCAGAATATAGATAAATGCCACGATGGAGATCACGAAACCGACGCCAGAAACCAGGCGCAGCGGAGCGATGGAAAAGGAGGTGATTCCGTCTATGGCGTATTTGAACAGTCCGCGGAAGCTCCATTTGGTGGTGCCCATGGTCCGTTCCACATTTTCGTAGGGATACCACTTCGTATCGAAGCCGACCCAGGCGAAGATCCCCTTGGAAAACCGTTCCACTTCCGAAAGCTTTAAAATGGAATCGACCATCTGGCGTGTCATGATCCGGAAATCTACCGCAGCCTGCGGCATTTTTACATCGGTCATGTGGTTGCTCAGCCTGTAAAACAGGTTGGAAAAGGCACTTCGGATTTTTGATTCCCCGGCGCGGGTGGTACGTCTTGCGGCAGCACAGTCATACCCCTCTTCGATCCCCTTCATCATTTCCGGGATCATTGCAGGCGGGTGCTGGAGATCAGCATCCATGACAATGACCAGATCGCCGGTGGTATGAGAAAGCCCGGCATACATGGCTGCTTCTTTTCCAAAGTTTCTGGAAAAGGAAATATAACGGACGTTGTCATGGGCGGCCGCCAGCTCTTTCATCTTAGTGAGCGTGGAATCGCGGCTTCCATCATCAACCAATATATAAGTAAACGAATAGCCTGCCATGGCGGAAACGATGCCGTCCGTCACCTGGTAAAAGGTTTCAAGTACTTCTTCCTCGTTATAGCAGGGCACAACAATATCAACGGTTTTCATATAAAGGCCTCATTCTTAAACAGATTCTTCCGCCGGGACCGGCGGCTTTTGTACCATCAGTTTCTGAACCGACACTAACCTCTATTGTAGTATACCCATCTCTAAAAGTAAATGAAGAAAAATTGAAAATTTTATGTATAAAAAACGGAAGAAACGAATACACATAATATTAGCCTGAATGAGCGGATATCTTTGTTCTGCAGGAACGTGGAACAGATATTCCTGAGCAGTCAGAAAGACGAAGCAGTGTGAAAGGAGAAATACGAATGTCAGAGAAAATTATGGAAAACAACAAGGTTACGGTGATCGGAGAGATCATTTCCGGTTTTACGTTCAGTCATGAGGTTTTTGGGGAGGGATTTTACCTGACAGAAATCTCCATCAGCCGTCTCAGTGAGCAGGTCGATGTGATCCCGCTTTTAATATCTGAGCGGCTTCTGGATGTGACCGGTGATTATACCGGGATGCTGGTGGAGGCTTCCGGGCAGTTCCGGTCCTATAACCGCCATGAAGGAACAAAAAACCGCCTGATCCTGTCGGTGTTTGTGCGGGAGATCGCATTTCTGGAGGAATTTCATGACTGTACGAAAACCAATCAGATCTTCCTGGACGGATACATATGCAAGGCTCCGGTCTATCGGAAGACACCGCTGGGAAGGGAGATTGCCGATCTTTTGGTGGCGGTGAACCGGCCCTACGGAAAATCGGATTACATTCCATGCATCGCCTGGGGCAGAAATGCCCGTTATGCGTCCGGCTTTGAAGTCGGCAGCAGGATCTGTGTCTGGGGCAGGGTCCAGAGCCGTGAATACGTAAAGCGGATCGGGGAAAATGAGAGTGAAAAACGGACTGCTTATGAGGTGTCGGTCAGCAAACTGGAATGGGTTGAATAGCAAAGGAAAATACGGGGGGAATAGAGTTGCATTCTAAGAAGAACGGTGGTAAAATGTAGGGAAATATGACAGTACGACCTGGAGGAAAGTATGAAAAAAGGAATGATTCAGGTGCTTTGCGGAGAAGGAAGCGGAAAAAGTGCCTGTGCCATAGGCCTGGCTGTAAAAGCTGCGGGGAGGAACCAGAATATTGTGATCATTCAGTTCCTGAAGGGCCGAAGCGAAGAAAATGAGATAAGCAGACGGCTGGAGCCGGAGATCAAGGTGTTTTCTTTTGAAAAACTGGATCGTCCTTATGCAGAGCTGTCCAAGGAGGAACAATCCGAGGAGGCAGCCAATATGCGGAACGGTGTGAATTTCGCAAAAAAGGTGCTTTCTACAAGAGATTGTGATGTCCTGATCCTGGATGAGATCCTGGGCCTGGTGGATCATGGGATCATCGAAAGCGAGGATATTGCAAAGCTTCTGGAGGCACGGGATGAGGATGTAGATATTATTATGACAGGAATCGTATTCCCGGAGGAATTGTATCCATTAGTGGACCGGGTCACAAGAATTGACTCCGTGGATATGAAAGAAGGATAGATTTTTCAGATCCCCGGTTGACAAGGCCGGTTAATGATGTTATGATGACCAAAGTAACAAATTGAATAACTAAATGTAGAGGTTGCGTTTTTTATCAGTAGAACGGCGGACATGTCAGGCATGAAAGAAACCGGAGGAAAGGAAAAAACGCCGAAGGAACCGATAACCTGAATAGAAGTTCCTGGGCATATGGTGAAGAACTATATGACTGTCATCCGACGGATGGAGCGCTACTTAAAAGTTTCCGGCATATATGTTTATGCTGCTGTTGAAATTGAAAGGGCTGACCATTCGGTCAGCTCTATTTTGTTATAGGAAATGATACCAGAGGCAAACGCTGGAACATTTGACGCGGGTCGTGAGGATCGCGGGAGCACATCGTGCGGAGCAATCCGGTATCAGAATCCATTGATATAACAGGAACGCTCCGCGGGGATCGCACTGCAGCGGAACAAAAGATCTGACACAGCAGGCGCTCAAGAAAATGAAAAATAAGGAGGAAAAGGAAATGGCAGTATTTAAAGGTGCAGGCGTAGCAATTGTAACACCCTTTTTTGCGGATGGAAGCGTAAATTATGACAAGCTGACAGAAATCCTGGAGGAGCAGGTGGCGGCAGGAACGGATGCAGTCATCATCTGCGGAACCACAGGCGAGGCTTCCACGCTGAGCCATGAAGAGCATCTGGATGTGATCGGTCACGCGGTCAAGGTTGTAAACAAGAGAATTCCGGTCATTGCAGGAACCGGTTCCAACAGTACCGAAACTGCGGTCTATCTGTCCGTTGAGGCAGAAAAGCTTGGCGCAGACGCGCTGCTTCAGGTAACTCCTTACTATAACAAGGCAACGCAGAAAGGTCTGATTAATCATTTCACTGCTGTTGCAGAGGCAGTGAACCTGCCGATCATTCTTTATAACGTACCCGGTCGTACCGGCTGTAATATCCAGCCGGAAACAGCCGTATATCTGGCAAAGAATGTTCCCAACATCATAGGAATTAAGGAGGCCAGCGGAAACATTTCCCAGATCGCGAAGCTGGCACAGCTGGCAGACGGATGTATGGACATCTACTCCGGAAATGATGATCAGGTGGTACCGATCCTGGCGCTGGGAGGAATCGGCGTGATCTCTGTATTATCCAATGTGGCACCGAAGGAAACCCATGATATGGTTATGAGCTTCCTGGATGGAAATGTGGCAGAAAGCCGCCAGATTCAGCTTCGGGCGCTTCCGCTGATCGATGCGCTGTTTTGCGAAGTAAATCCGATCCCGGTAAAAACTGCCATGAATTTGCTTGGTAAGGGCTGCGGACCGCTTCGTGGACCGTTATCTCCCATGGAGCCGGCACATGAAGAAGTATTAAAGAAAGCAATGGTTGATTTTGGATTGACACTGGCATAAATACAGCGTATAGAAAAAGAGGGAAAAAAGATGGTAAAAGCGATTATGCATGGCTGCAACGGTCATATGGGCCAGGTGATCACCGGGCTGGCAGCTGCAGATGAAGGAATCGAGATTGTGGCGGGAATTGATCTTTCCGACCATATCCAGAATACATATCCGGTATTTAAGTCACTGGATGAGTGTACAGTTTCTGCCGATGTGATCATTGATTTCTGTTCGGCAAAAGCAATCGACGGATTATTATCCTACAGCGTGAGAACAAAGACACCGGTTGTGATTTGTACCACAGGACTTTCTGAGGAGCAATTAGAACAGGTGAAAGAGGCGTCTGCATCTGTGGCAGTTCTGAAATCTGCCAATATGTCTCTGGGAATCAATATGCTTCTGAAGCTTTTGAAGGAAGCGGCGCAGACACTGGCACCGGCCGGCTTTGACATTGAGATCGTGGAGAAGCATCACAATCAGAAGCTGGATGCTCCAAGTGGTACTGCATTAGCACTGGCTGATTCCATCAATGAAGCGATGGATCATCGATATACCTACAAATATGATCGTTCTCAGGAGCGGGCAAAGCGTTCCGAAAACGAAATTGGAATCAGTGCAGTACGGGGCGGAAGCATTGTCGGCGAGCATGAAGTGATTTTTGCCGGAGCCGATGAGGTCATTGAGTTCAAGCATACAGCATATTCCAAAGGCATCTTTGCCAAGGGTGCAATTGAAGCTGCGAAGTTCCTTGCAGGAAAACCGGCCGGTTTTTATGACATGAGTGATGTGATCGGGTAGGTGTGAAGGAGAAGCTTCCTTAATAAAATAGTAAATATAATAATGTCATGGCAGGAGCTTTTCAGCAGGTCACCGGAAGGAATGACGATGCGGGAAAGCTCCTTTATTTCTGGAAAAGGCTTGGTTTCCTATCGAAAAATGTCCGGGAAATCGTGATTTCTAGTGTTTTGTTCAATTTTGCGGTTGCGTTATCAATATCGTTATATTATAATTTGCTTTGGTAGTTGGCATGTGGACAGGCGTTGTTTTATGCACAGCCTTTAAAGAAAGGGTGGTTTCATGACAGAGCAGCCTTATGAGACATACAGGGATTCCGATCGGCTGCATGAAGAATGCGGTGTGTTCGGAATCTATGATTTTGACAGAAATAATGTGGCACCAACAATCTACTATGGACTTCTTGCATTACAGCATCGTGGGCAGGAAAGCTGTGGAATCGCTGTCAGCGACACAGAGGGACCGAAAGGCGTGGTCCGGCTTCGTAAAGGAATGGGATTGACCAATGAGGTCTTTACACCGGAGGTCCTGGAGGAATTGCAGTTTGGAGATATCGGCGTAGGCCATGTCAGATATTCGACTGCCGGATCCAGCACAAGAGAAAACGCACAGCCGCTGGTTCTGAATTATATCAAAGGAACCCTTGCACTGGCTCATAACGGCAATCTGGTTAATGCACCGGAGCTTCGGCGGGAGCTGGCCCATGATGGTGCGATTTTTCAGACGACGATCGACTCCGAGGTGATTGCCTATCATATTGCCCGGGCTAGGGTGAAGTCAAAGACCGTCGAGGAAGCAGTCGGAAAGGCCATGAAGAAGATCATCGGAGCCTATTCTCTGGTGCTTATGAGTCCGAGAAAGCTGATCGGAGCCAGAGATCCCTTTGGCTTCAAGCCACTGTGCATCGGAAAACGGGATAATGCTTATATTCTGGCTTCCGAAACCTGTGCTCTTGATACCGTAGGAGCGGAGTTTGTGCGGGATGTAAAACCGGGAGAGATCGTTACAATCACAAAGGGCGAGATTTACTCGGATACCAGTCTCTGTCTGCCGCCTGAAAAAGAAGCAAGATGTATTTTTGAATATATTTATTTTGCAAGACCGGATACGAAGATTGACGGAGTCAGCGTGTATCATGCAAGGCTTGCCGCAGGCCGGTTTCTGGCAAAGGATCATCCGGTCGAGGCAGATCTGGTCGTGGGAGTTCCCGAATCCGGAAATGCCGCGGCTCAGGGATATGCCCTGGAATCCGGGATTCCTTATGGAACCGCATTTGTGAAGAACGGTTATGTGGGCCGTACCTTTATCAAGCCCAAGCAGAAGAGCCGGGAATCCAGTGTACAGGTCAAGTTAAATGTATTAAAGGAATCCGTTGACGGAAAGCGGATCATCATGGTCGATGATTCAATTGTCCGGGGAACCACCTGCGGACGGATCGTCCGGATGCTTCGGGAGGCCGGGGCAAAAGAGGTTCATGTACGGATCTCAGCACCGCCGTTTTTACATCCCTGTTACTTCGGAACGGATATTCCGTCCGAGGATCAGCTGATCGCCCACGGGCGGACCATAGATGAGATCCGGAAGGAGATCGGTGCAGACAGTCTCGGCTATCTGGAACTGGATCGGCTTTCTGAGATGGCAGAGGGGCTTCCCATCTGCACAGCATGCTTCAGTGGAAACTACCCCATCGAGCCTCCGACGGAGGACATCCGGGGAGAATATAACAGATGATGATGGGCATAATAGCCTGAGACTCCAAAGCCGAGGCGGCGGAGAACCATCAGAAAGGAAAAATTTATGTACGATAGATACCAGAGCCCGTTGTCGGAACGTTATGCCAGCAAGGAAATGCAGTATATTTTCTCGCCGGATAAGAAGTTCCGGACCTGGAGAAGATTGTGGATCGCGCTGGCAGAGACAGAGCATGAGCTGGGCCTGCCGATCACACAGGAACAGATTGATGAGTTAAAGGCCCATCAGGACGATATCAATTATGAGGTGGCAAAGAAGCGGGAAAAAGAAGTCCGCCACGATGTTATGTCCCATGTGTATGCCTATGGTGTACAGTGTCCTGGAGCAAAGGGAATCATCCATCTTGGTGCAACCTCCTGTTATGTGGGAGATAATACCGATATTATTATCATGACTGAGGCCTTGAAGCTGGTAAGAAAGAAGCTGATCAATGTTATTGACGAACTGGCAAGGTTTGCTGATAAATATAAGGCGCAGCCGACACTGGCGTTTACTCATTTTCAGCCTGCACAGCCGACGACCGTTGGCAAGCGTGCCACGCTCTGGCTTCAGGATCTGACTCTGGATCTTCAGGATGTGGACTATGTGCTGAGTACCATGAAGCTTCTTGGCTCCAAGGGAACGACCGGAACACAGGCAAGCTTCCTGGAGCTGTTTGACGGCGACCAGGAAAAGGTAAAGCTGGTAGATAAGAAGATCGCGGAAAAGATGGGATTCTCCGGCTGTTATGCAGTATCCGGACAGACTTATTCCAGAAAAGTGGACAGCCGGGTATTGAACGTACTGGCTGGAATCGCTCAGAGTGCACATAAGTTCTCCAATGATATCCGCCTGCTTCAGCATCTGAAAGAGGTGGAGGAGCCATTTGAAAAGAGTCAGATCGGTTCTTCTGCGATGGCATATAAGAGAAATCCCATGCGGAGCGAGCGTATGGCATCTTTGGCAGATTATGTGATTTCTGATGCCATGAATCCGATGCTGGTGGCTTCGACCCAGTGGTTTGAGCGAACGCTGGATGACTCGGCAAACAAGCGTCTCAGCATTCCGGAGGGATTCCTGGCAATCGATGGAATCCTGGATCTGTATCTTAATGTGGTGGACGGACTGGTGGTATATCCCAAGGTTATCGAAAAGCACATGATGGCGGAGCTTCCGTTCATGGCAACGGAAAACATTATGATGGATGCCGTGAAAGCAGGTGGAGACCGCCAGGAGCTTCATGAGCGGATCCGTGAGCTTTCCATGGAAGCTGGAAAAAATGTCAAGGTCAACGGGCAGGATAACAACCTGCTGGAGCTGATTGCAGCAGATCCGGCATTCAATATGACGCTGGAGGAGCTTCAGAAGACCATGGAGCCGTCCCGCTATGTGGGAAGATCCAAAGAGCAGGTGGAGGAATTCCTTGCAGAAGTGATTGCCCCCATTCTGGAAGAAAATAAGGGAATCCTCGGTGTAAAAGCTGAGATCAATGTATAAACAGGAGGAAAAAATCATGGTTAGAGCAATCGTTGGCGCCAATTGGGGCGATGAAGGAAAAGGTAAGATCACAGATATGCTGGCAGAAAAATCGGATATTATTATCCGTTTCCAGGGCGGAAGCAATGCAGGTCATACCATTATCAACAACTATGGAAAATTTGCGCTTCATCTGCTTCCCTCCGGTGTGTTCTATGATCATACAACCAGCATCATCGGAAATGGTGTGGCTTTAAATATTCCCTATCTGATCAAGGAGCTGAACGATCTGGAGTCCAAGGGTGTTCCGGCACCGAAGATCCTGGTATCCAACCGGGCACAGATCATGATGCCGTATCACATGCTTCTGGACGCCTGCGAGGAAGCAAGACTTGCAGGAAAATCTTTTGGTTCTACAAAGTCCGGAATTGCACCGTTCTATTCCGATAAATATGCAAAGATCGGTTTCCAGGTAAGCGAGCTGTTCGGCGATCCCGATGAGCTTATGGATAAGGTAAAGAATGTCTGCACACTGAAAAATGTGATGTTGGTTCATTTATATGATCAGCCTGCGCTTGTTCCGGAAGAAGTATTTGCGACCCTGATGGAATACAAGGAGATGATCGCACCTTATGTATGCGATGTGTCTGCTTATCTGCATCAGGCATTGAAAGACGGAAAGAAGATCCTTCTGGAGGGACAGCTTGGTTCTTTAAAGGATCCGGATCATGGTATTTATCCTATGGTAACCTCCTCTTCAACTCTGGCTGCATACGGTGCCATCGGTGCGGGAATTCCGCCCTATGAGATCAAGGACATCACCACAGTTGTAAAGGCATATTCCAGTGCAGTCGGTGCAGGCGCGTTTGTGAGCGAGATCTTTGGTGATGAGGCGCAGGAGCTTCGTGACCGTGGCGGTGACGGCGGCGAGTATGGAGCAACTACCGGACGGCCCAGAAGAGTCGGCTGGTTTGATGCAGTGGCAACCCGTTATGGCTGCCGCGTTCAGGGAGCAACCGAGGTTGCTCTGACTGTCCTCGATGTTCTGGGTTATCTGGATGAGATTCCGATTTGCGTTGGCTATCAGTATGAGGACGGAAGAGTCGAGAAAGATTTCCCTGTAACCAGCGAACTGGAGAAGGCAAAGCCTGTATTCAAGAAGCTGCCCGGCTGGAAGTGCAATATTCGTGGAATCCAGAACTATGATGAGCTGCCTGAAAACTGCAAGAATTATATCAACGAGATCGAAAAGGAGATTGGTGTGCCGATCACTCTGGTATCCAACGGTCCCGAAAGACATGAGATCATTGAGAGAAAGCCTTTAATTTAAGAAATCTCAGAAAACCTGCGAAAGAAGAACGGCTGAAAGGCTGCCGATGGAGAAAGGGTTATGATTCGTACCATTATTTTTGATATCGGAAATGTACTGGCGGACTTTAACTGGCGCGCTTACCTGGACAGTTTTGCGCTGCCGGAACAGGAAGACCGGATTGTGGAGCGGACGTTATTTTTAAGTCCGCTCTGGGCAGAAATCGACCGGGGGAGACTTTCGGATGAGGAGCTGCTTGCGCAGATCTGTAAGAGCGCGCCGGAGCAGGAAATGCTGATTCGGCGGGTTTATTCCGGGGCGGGAATGGCTGTCAGCCAGAATACCTATGCACCTGGATTGTTAAAGCGGCTGAAGGAGCTGGGATATCAGATCTATATCCTTTCCAATTACGGGAAAACCTTTTATGAAGAACGGTTATCTAATTTTGAGTTTCTGCGTTACAGCGATGGCCAGGTGATTTCCTATCAGGAGCAGTATATCAAGCCGGAGCCGGAGATTTATCAGATTCTGTTGTCCAGGTATCAGATCTGTCCGGAGGAAGCGGTGTTTTTTGATGATCTTCCGAAAAATCTGGAGACGGCAAAAACCTTTGGAATCAACACCGTTCAAGTTCGCGGATATGAATCGATTGAAGAGGGACTTCGGAGCTTTGACATTGAACTATAATTGAAAAAAGAAGTGAGAGAAAACAGCCCTGTCCGGATCTGATGACCCGGCGGGGCTGCTTTTGATGATTAAGAAAGTCCTTTGCCCTGGTATTATAAAATGATCTGCAAAACAAAGTATTCTCCGGAAACGAAGAACTGGCAGTTTCCGTGGAGCTTTTTTGTTATGTAATGAATACTTTTTGCTCCCAGTCCATGTCCGGTCGCGGTTGTCTGAGGCATGCCGTCCACAAATACAGGAGCTTTCGCGAATGTATTCTTTATGGACAGAAGAAGTTTATCGTTGTTCCGATAGAAATTCAGTATGATCCGGCGATTTTCCGGTGCCAGAGAAACCGTGGCATGAATCGCATTTTCCAATGCATTGGAGAGAATCGCGGTCATATCCACATCGGAAACAGAAAGCTGTTCTGGTATCTGGATCGAATATTGAAAATCAATTCCGGAATTTTTGATCTGTGGCTCATGGGCGGAAAGGATCATATTGACCAGCTCATTTTTGCAGTAACGATGTCTGGCAGTCTGGTCAGAAGTTCGGATGATCTCACGAATATAGTCCTGTGCCCGGTCTAGTTCTCCCTGCTCGATAAATACTGAAAGATTGGAGAGAAAATGACGCATATCATGACGGAGCAGCGATATAGTATACTCGGAACGGCGGATCGCCTCAATCTCTTTTTGGGATTGTGTCTGCTGCATATTCATAAGCTGGCTGCGCTGCTCAGCCTCCCGTTTTTCCTCGTACTGTTTAAAATAGAGAAGCAGAAACAGCAGATAAAAAATACAGATCATAAAGCCCAGAAATTCCACGACCACATCCATGCCGGAATACATGAGAGTGGTATAAACCGTAGTGAGATAATCAAACAAATAATAAATAAAAGGCAAAAAGCCCAGGATTACGATTTCACGGGTAGGCTTTAACAGAAGCTGGGCAGTGGCACTGGAAACAAAATGGATCAGGATCAGAAAAACCAGAACCGTTATGAATATCCGGGCACTGTAGTAGGTCCATTCCAGGCCGGTAAGATCGAGTACCGCAATCCCGATCCAGTTGCTGATCTGGCAGCAGAGATACGTGGTAACTACCGAGAGGCTGGAAAGAGACAGACGGTAATGATAAAAAAAAGTAAGAAAAAGTATCAGCGGAAGATGAATGATCAGCGGATATATTTTTTTGTCCCAGATGTACCGAGAAAATAATAGGAAACAAGATAGATGATTCCAATCGAAACAGAAAATCCAAGGAGAGTGAGAATGTTTCTCCGGTTCATCAGGATTCCTAAAAAGGCAGCAGAAATATAGATTCCGAACAACAGTGTAGTTGCATTATGAAGATAACTTAAAATGGTAACAGCCATGGCAAAATACCTCTCTATGCGGCTGGTTTATGGTGGATCTCGAATTTATTCCTGAAACATAACCGAAAAATAGGCATCTTTGAGAGATTTTGAGAAACCTCTTGCAATAGGAATCTGACGCCCGGATTTCATGGTGATTTCTGTAGTATTAAAGTGATCCACATTGGGGAGATAAACCAGATAGCTTCTATGGCATTTGAAGAAACCGTTCTGATTGTTAAGACTTTCTTTAAAAGAATACAGAGGATCCATAGTCTCCACGGAGCTTCCGTTCCGAAGATAAAAAAATACGCGTTTATTCTGAGCTTCCGCATATTCAATTTCATGGAAGTACAGTTTCTGATAGCCAAACGGTGTTTTTACGACCATATTTTTAGGCTCAAGCTGAAAGCTGTGGGCACACTCGTCCAGCTCTTTCTGAAGCTTTTCATAAGTAACCGGCTTCAATAAATAGCCCTGAGCATGAACCTCATAGGATTCCAGCGCAAATTCCGGGGAAGAGGTCAGGAAGATGATCCTCACAGAGGTATCATGCTGGCGAAGTTCTCTGGCTGTGTCCATGCCATTTAGAAGTGGCATGATAATGTCAAGAAATACGATATCCATAGGGGATGAAAAAGCGGCAGAGAGCAATTCATCTCCATTTTTATAAAGAAAAAGCTGAATTGGAATCCGGCACTGTTCCGACCATTGACGGACCATTCCGGCAGTCTGCGGTAAAAAGTCCTGGCTGTCATCACAGATTGCAATCCGAAGCATAAAATCCTCCTCGTTGTTTCATGATTTTTGAATTAAAGTATCGTTATCCTTTTTATTTTAGTATAGATCATAATTCTTTGCAATGACCGGGAAGAACGGTTCACACCAGAAAAAAAGCATTTCGCGCGTGTGCAGGAGATCAGAAATGGGAAAAACAGAGGTACTGTGACGGTAAGAACTGTATTGAGAATATATTAGAAAAAACACTGCAACGAATCTGTTCATGCAACAGGAGATTCCGAAGAATTCCTGTTACATGAAAGACATCAGCATTTAGTTATTGGAAGCGGCCGGAACAGCGGCACTTCCGCGGACAATCAGTTCACCGTCCAGAAGGATCTTGGTAGGGGCGGTGTCCGGATGTTCCAGCTTATAATGAAGAAGCTGGATGGCCTGAGCACCGAGATCCTTACATGGAATCCGAACCGAAGTTAATGGCGGGGAACAGATGGAACTGAATGAAATATCATCAATTCCGACAATCGAGCAGTCATCAGGAAGCTGGCATCCCTGGTCCTTCAAGGCACGGCTACAGCCCAGCGCGATCATATCGTTGTCAGCCAACAGGGCAGGGGGGAGTTCCGTTCCGTCTTCCAGAAGCTTGGACATTTCTTTATAGGAGCCGGCCATGGAGGGAGTGAGTTCGTAGATTCCGTTTTCCGGCTGTTCCAGCCCCAGACGGTTTAAGGCATTTAAGTAGCCCTGCATACGGGCACGGAAGTTCCCGGTATTCATGGAGCTGTGGAGATAGCCGATTTTTCGATGACCGAGGCGGTAAAAATAATCGACGGCCTTTTCGGCGATTTCTTCATTATTCATTGTCACACAGTTTAAAGAGTGACCGTGGGCGGGGGTGTCCACCAGGATCACCGGGACCGGTAGATTTTCAAAAAACGGCAGATCGCAGCTTTCCAGCTCCGTGCCAAGAACGATGATCCCGTCCATGGGATCGGTAAAGACCATAGGATAAATTTCATCCCGGTTTTCCGGTCCAAAGGAAGTAATCACCAGCTTATAGCCCAGACGGCGGCATTCTGCTTCCAGGGAATCAATGATCGAAGAAACAAAATTCCCGTTTTCCTCCACAAGAATCGCAGAATTTTTATATTTCAGGAAACGGATGCTCCGTTCCTGACGAAGGACTTTTCCCTCATTGGCTTCCGCAGTTCCCCTTTTTATAGTGTAGCCGTAATGCTCCAGAAGCGCGGCAGCCTCTGCGCGGGTTGCATCGCTGACTCCTTTTTTATTATTCAGAACAAAAGAAATTGCAGCCGGTGAGATTCCCAACTCTGCCGCGATCTCCTGTAATGGTTTTTTTCCTTTCATTATAAAAACTCTCCCATCTCAAAAATCATAATCCATAATTATAAAACGCATTCTCCGATATGCTTCGATATCAGGGACAAAAGATCGTTTGTTCCCAATATCGTGTTCTTATTGTAACATAATCTGAACTTAAAATCAATGCTAAAATTTAGTCCATAAAATAAAAATATGAAAAACGACAGAAAAAACATGGGAGAAATATATAAAAACATTTTATGAACAAAAAAGAAACAATATAAAATGCCGAAAATATTGCTTGACAAGGACGGGTGAACTTGTTAGTATAAAATTAAGTTTTAAATCGAACAACTAAAATTTAGCAAATGGATAGGCGGAGGTTCTGAAATGAAAAAAATCATTAACGCACCTGAAAATTATGTGGATGAGATGCTGGAAGGTATCTATACGGCACATCCGGATCTTGTTACCTATGTAGGAAATGATCTGCGCTGCCTGGTGACTGCAAATAAGAAAGAGGGAAAAGTCGGTATTGCAACCGGCGGCGGTTCCGGTCACCTTCCCCTGTTCTTAGGTTATGTTGGAAAAGGCATGCTGGACGGCTGCTGTGTCGGTGATGTATTCCAGTCTCCCAGCTCGGAGCAGATGCTGGCAGTAACGAAGGCTATTGATTCCGGCGCTGGTGTTCTTTATATTTACGGAAACTATAACGGAGATATTTTTAATTTCAATATGGCAGCTGAAATGGCCGAGTTTGAAGACGGAATCCGCGTGGAGACAATCCTTGGAGCCGATGATGTGGCCTCCGGTCCCCGCCCTGAGGATGGAGAGAAGAGCATTCGCCGAGGCGTGGCCGGCATTTTCTTTGTATATAAATGTGCAGGCGCGGCAGCGAATGAGATGATGAGCCTGGACGATGTAAAGAGAATCGCAGAGAAGGCAAACCAGAATGTCCGGACCATGGGTGTTGCGCTGACTCCCTGTATTGTTCCCCGTGTCGGCCATCCCGGCTTTTCCATCGGTGAGGACGAGATGGAGATCGGAATGGGAATCCACGGTGAGACCGGTATCCGCCGCGGAAAGCTGGAGCCTGCGGATCAGATCGTAGAAGAAATGATGGAGAAGATCCTGGCGGACTTCGATGAGATCGACGGCAGTGATGTGGCTGTTCTGGTAAACGGTCTTGGTGCAACGACGCTGGATGAGCAGTATATTGTAACCAGAAAGATCGACAAGCTTCTGAAAGCAAGAAATATTACCGTAAAAAAATATTATGTCGGCGAATATGCAACGGCTCTGGAAATGGCAGGTGTATCGATTTCTGTCCTGAAGCTGGATGAAGAACTGGAACGGCTGATTGCAGAACCGGCAGAAACCCCGTTCTTCCAGCAGGGAAGCGTTTCCAGCGAAGGAACCGTAAAGATGGCGGCAAAGCAGGAAGGCGTGGCAGAGGAGAAGAAGGTTGAAAAGAACGCAGAGGATGTAAATCCGCTGGTTGGATTCCTGAAGAATGTCAGCGAGATCATGACAGAAAACAAGGATTACCTGATCGATCTGGACAGTGTTGTCGGTGACGGTGATCTCGGACTTACCATGTCCGATGGATTTACTGCCGCATACGATGCAGTTCACGGAACCGGTGAAGCAGATTCGGGAAAGGTTCTTTATAATGCCGGTAAAGCCATGTCGATCGCGGTGCCTTCGACCATGGGAACGCTGATGTCCTCCGGTCTTATGCAGGCCGGAAAGAAGCTGCGCGGAAACACAGAGCCCGGACTGGCAGAGTATGCCGCTCTGTTTGAGGGGTATGCAGAGGGTGTTATGAGCCTCGGAAAAGCAAAGGTCGGCGATAAGACCTTCCTGGATGGCATGGTTCCTGCAGTGGAGGCGATGAATGCGGCAAAGGAAGCCGGAAAGGATGTAAAGACCGCTGCCAGAGAAGCAAGAGAAGCTGCAGAAAAGGGCTTTGAGCATACCACGACCATGATTGCGGTTCACGGAAGAGCGGCAACCCGTGGAGAAGCTTCCAGAAGCTTAAAGGATCCCGGAGCTGCTGTGGCAATGCTGATCATGAAGGCATTTGAAAAGACGATTGGTTAATCAGGCAGAAAAGCAGGATATTGCTGATGACATTCTGAGAAAAGATTAGTATAATAGAAATGCAAATGAGCGGCAGTCTCACCTGCCGCTTGTTTTGTAATAATAGTGAACCCGGCGGCGCACGTTTCATACCGGTGAGCTTGTAAAGAACATAATGACTGGGGTTTTTAGAAAAGAGAGGAGAAGAAAATGAACAATATCCCTGAAATTAAGATTGGAATTGTGGCAGTAAGCAGAGACTGCTTTCCGATGTCGTTGTCCGCAAACAGAAGAGCGGCAGTTGTGGCTTCCTACGAAAAGAAGTATGGTTTTATCTATGAATGTCCTACTTGTGTTGAGAATGAAGTGGACATGAAGAAGGCACTGTCTGAATTAAAGGAAAATGAGTGTGATGCACTGGTGGTATATCTCGGAAACTTCGGTCCGGAAACACCGGAGACTCTGCTGGCAAAGGAATTCGGCGGTCCGGTGATGTTTGTGGCTGCGGCTGAAGAGACAAAGACAGATCTTATTGACGGACGAGGCGATGCATACTGCGGTATGCTCAATGCAAGCTATAACTTAAAGCTTCGCGAGATCAAGGCGTATATTCCGGAATATCCTGTCGGAACGGCAGATGAGTGTGCGGATATGATCCATGAGTTTGCACCGGTTGCCCGTGCGGTTGTAGGTCTTCGAAATTTAAAAATTATTTCCTTTGGTCCCCGTCCCCAGGATTTTCTGGCATGCAATGCGCCGATCAAGCGTCTGTATGATCTTGGTGTTGAAATTGAAGAAAATTCTGAGCTGGATCTGTTTGAATCCTTTAAGAAGCATGCCGGTGATGAGCGTATCCCCGGAATCATAAAAGAGATGGAAGCAGAGCTGGGTGAAGGCAATAAGAAGCCCGAGGTACTTCCGAAGCTGGCTCAGTATGAAGTTACGCTGCTTGACTGGGTAGAGGCACATAAGGGCTCCAGAAAGTATGTTGCTATTGCAGGAAAGTGCTGGCCCGCATTCCAGACACAGTTTGGTTTTGTTCCCTGCTATGTGAACGGCCGTTTGACTGCAAGAGGAATCCCGGTTTCCTGTGAGGTTGATATTTACGGTGCGCTGAGTGAGTACATCGGTACTGTGGTAAGCCAGGATACGGTAACCCTTCTGGATATCAACAATACTGTTCCGGATGATATGTATGAGCAGGATATCAAGGGCAGGTATGATTATACCCATAAGGACACGTTCATGGGCTTCCACTGTGGCAACACGGCAGCTGGCAAGCTGGTTTCCTGTGAGATGAAGTATCAGCTGATCATGACAAGAACCCTTCCCGAGGAATCTACACAGGGAACTCTGGAAGGAGATATCGTTCCCGGAAAGATTACGTTCTATCGTCTTCAGAGCACTGCAGACAGCAAGCTTCGTGCCTATGTGGCAGAGGGTGAGGTACTTCCTGTTCCTACCTGTTCCTTCGGCGGAATCGGCGTATTTGCAATTCCGGAGATGGGACGTTTCTACCGTCATGTATTAGTGGAAAAGAACTTCCCTCATCACGGCGCTGTTGCATTCGGTCATTTTGGAAAAGCACTGTATAATACGTTCCGCTATCTCGGCGTAGAGGATATCGGCTTCAACCAGCCGAAGGGAATGCTGTATCCCAGTGAAAATCCGTTTGCATAAGAAATAAATAAGGTTCTCGGCAGACAGTGAGAGAAGGAAAAACAGTCTGCCGGGATATGAAAAAGTGACTTGTTCTGTTAAAAGATAGATCTTCTGAAAAGGAGGGATGTCAATGGAACCCATGTATCATATCGGACTGGATGACAGCCATGGAGCAAAGTATGCGATTCTTCCGGGGGATCCGGGAAGAGTGGAAAAGATTGCAGGAAAGCTGGAAAATCCCCGTTTTCTGCATCAGAACCGGGAGTATACTACCTGGATCGGAACGCTTTCGGGAGAGCCGGTATTAGTAATGTCTACCGGAATGGGAGGTCCATCCACGGCAATCGGAGTGGAGGAGCTTTATCGGATCGGAGTTCATACCATGATTCGGATTGGAACCTGCGGAGGAATGGCGAAGCAGGTAGTTGGAGGCGACCTTGTAATTGCAAACGGAGCGATTCGAATGGAGGGAACCAGCCGGGAGTATGTGGATCTGGCATTTCCTGCAGTGGCAGATTTTCAGGTAACGAAGGCATTGGAACAGGCAGCAGATGAACTGGGAGAGACGGCTCATCTGGGAATTGTTCAGTGCAAAGACAGCTTCTATGGCCAGCATGATCCGGGAAGAATGCCCTGCGGGCGGGAACTGGAAGAAAAATGGGAGATGTGGATCAAAGCAGGATGTCTTGCCTCAGAAATGGAAAGTGCGGCACTCTATATTGTTGCCCAGGTTCTGGGAGTCCGGGCAGGCTGTGTACTGAATGTGATCTGGAATCAGGAACGGAAGAAAGCCGGACTTACCGATCCTCATTGTCATGATACGTCCCTTGCCATAAAGACGGCGGTGCGGGCTGTGGAGCTTCTGATCAAAAAGGATCAGAAAAACGGGACCGTAAAGGCGGATCGGGAATAACGGAGAAACAATCGGTAAAAGGAAACAATCAGAAAAAGAAAACATCAGTAAAAGAAATGTAAGAGAAACAATCAGCAAAAGAAAAATAAAAAGGAATACCGACAGCGAAAGGGAAGCTATTTCCGAAATATGGATATTTGTCCGTTTTATGGAAACTGTGCGTCTGTGCTGCCGGTATTTCTTTTTTGCGTTGCAAATGAAATGCATCCTGATGAGCGCAAGGCTTAGTCTGCTTTATCTTGGGCCTCATCCGCACCAGATGCACCTTGAGTTTTAGAGGAGACTTCTGCAGCTGCGTTACTGTTTTTCAGAACCTGTTCACGCTTCTGCTTTCGATCAGAAAGGGGCCGGCAGATCAGGAAAAATGCGTACAGAAAAACCGGGATGATGACTGTGGCATAAAGGGAGGCACTGAGCCAGGATTTTGCCTGCGTGTGATCTGTAAAGGAAAAAATCAGGGTGATCAGGTAAAGGCCGACTAAAACGATAACGCCGATAAGGCAGAGAATCTGTTTCCAATTTTTCATAAAATCTCCATTCCGCCGCCTGGCGGCGGCATAAATAATTATGAAAGCGTCTTCAATAAATCCGAAGGATTTCTGGATTAAAAAACCGGAACAGGAGAAGGTTCCCCACTTTCTGGAATTAGTATAGCGGTTTCCAGGCAGAAAATCAATGCAGAAAATCGATGAAGAAAATCAAGGAAGAAATTCAAATGACAGATTTACAAAAATGTCATGGTTCAGATGACAGGATGCGGAGGGTGTAACAGGCCAAAGAGAGAAAGCCGGTATATAATAAAAAAAGGCACAGACAGGAGGTGGCATCTTGAATTTAGGTGAAATACTGGCTGCTTCTGTGGGGCTGTCTTTGGATGTTTATGCGGTTGCGGTCTGCAAGGGAGCCAAGATTCGGAAAATTGACGGGAGAAAGCTGGCGCAGATGTGCCTGATCTTTACCGGCTGGCAGATGTGTGCCCTGCTCATAGGGAACCTGATTATGCTGGTTCCTGCGTTCGCCGGAGAATCGGAACGATTCAGTCTGATCTGGTCGGGACTGTCCGCTCTGATCATATTTGGGATCGGGTTTTATATGCTTCATAAAGGAATCCACAGAGAGATGATGTTCGAACAGGTTGAGCCGTGGGGAAATGCAAAAGAACTGTTTCTTTTAAGCCTGGCGACCAGTGTGGACGCATTTTGGGCAGGAATCGGGTTCGGATTTGTGGATACCTCCCTGTTTTTGGAGATCCTTGCGATTGGAATCATGACGGTACTGGCAGTTATCACAGGAATTGTAACCGGTTATCGACTGGGATATGAACAGAAGCATAAAGCACAGATCATCGGCGGTCTGATTCTTATTGCCGCCGGAATTGAGATCTGTATTACGCGTATTATCTAAAACTAAAGAAAAAGAAAACGGAGGAATGGAAAATGGCATCGATTACACATAAGGCAGAGCGTCTGGCATTCAGTAAAGCGATCGATCTGGCTATGAAAAAGGTTTACAAGGACAGAGAACAGGGTTTTTTACAGCTTACGGATCTGACTCAGAAATTTATGGGAGATCAGTTTCGGGCAGAGTCCTATGATAATGTAAGAAAAATGATTCAGAATCCGGATTCCAAGTGGATGCAGTATATTAACCGGGCGTTGGATGAGCTGGATCCCAACGTAGTAAAAATGACAGCGCTGAATCTAGGATTTGAGGCTGCGTTTTACGGAACAAAGACCATTCGAAAAATGAGAGAGGTTCATCAGTGTAATATTCCCTGGCTGATCCTGATGGATCCCACAAGCGCCTGCAACCTTCACTGTACCGGTTGTTGGGCAGCAGAATACGGTCATAAGCTGAACCTGACATTTGAGGAACTGGACAGCATCATCACCCAGGGCAAGGAGCTGGGTATTTATTTCTATATGCTGACCGGCGGCGAACCGCTTATGAGAAAGAAAGACATTATCCGTCTGTGTGAGAAGCATAACGACTGTGCATTCCATGCCTATACGAACGGTACACTGGTTAATCAGGAATTCTGTGATGAGATGAAGCGGGTGGGAAATCTGTCCCTGTCGATCAGTCTGGAAGGCTTTAATGAGGTCAATGACCTGCGCCGCGGTAAGGGTGTGTTTGACCGTGTCATGAAAGCGATGGATCTGTTAAAGGAAAACGGGCAGCTGTTCGGAACCTCGATCTGTTATACCAGCAAGAACATTGAGACGGTAACCTCCGATGAATTCCTGGATATGATCATTGAAAAGGGGTGCCGGTTTTCCTGGTACTTCCACTATATGCCGGTTGGAAACGATGCGGCTCCGGAGCTTTTGCCGACCAGGGAGCAGAGAGAATATATGTATCATCGGATCCGTGAAATCCGCGGTGCCACCGGCGGAAAGCAGATCTACACCATGGATTTCCAGAATGACGGAGAGTTTGTTGGCGGCTGTATCGCCGGAGGACGAAATTACTGCCATATCAATCCCAACGGGGATGTGGAGCCCTGCGTATTTATCCACTACTCCGGAGCCAATATCCGTGAGGTAAGCCTGCTGGACGCACTGAAGCAGCCGCTGTTCATGGCATACCGTGACAATCAGCCATTCAACAACAACCATCTGAGACCTTGTCCCATGCTGGAAAATCCGGAGATCCTGGTAAAGATGGTTCATGAGAGCGGAGCGCATTCCACCGATATGCAGTCGGAGGAGAGTGTAGAGCATTTATGTGATAAGTGCAAGGAGTATGCTGCAAACTGGAAGCCGGAGGCAGAAGCACTGTGGGAGAAGCATCATTTTGTACAGAAGGGCTACTGCAACTATAAAAAGAAGGATGCGGAATAAATAATTCTGATCGTTTGGAAAATGCGGAAAATTTCTGAAGCAGAGAAAGCGGATTAAGACTTTCAGAAAAAGAGAATATATGATATAATGGGGCGCAAAGGAGCGGTCTTATGGAACGAAAGAAGGAAGCAACCAGAATCCTGTTGGAAGAAGGCCTGAAGGAACTGATGAAGCGGAATTCCTTTGAGAAGATCACCGTAAAGATGATCACAGATGAGGCCGGGGTGTTGCGCCCCACATTTTATAATTATTTCCAGGATAAGTATGAGCTTCTGGAGGGAATTTTCTGCGAGGATATTGAAAAGCAGATGAGGGAGCTGATCCAGGATAATATGGAGGAGGAAGCTGTAAAAATTCTTTTTTTCCGAATGGAAAAGGAACGGAGCTTTTACAGGAAAGCCTTTGAGATCACTGGGCAGAATTCCTTTGAAGAGATTCTGAAAACCAGGCTGTATGAGCTGTTTCTGGAATATCTGACGAAGAATCCGCTGAAAAAACAGCCGGGGGTAAGAATCTGGAAGAAAGAGATCATTGCCAGGTATTATTCGGTCAGTATGACCGGAATTATCCGGGAATGGCTCCAGACTGACGGACAGGAGATCGCGGCGGAGGATATCCTGGCAGGATATCATATCCTGATGACACATGCAATCTTTGATTTGATTGAAAAAAAGGAGAAATCATGAAGGTACTGATTCTTTCCTGCAATACAGGCCAGGGTCACAATACGGCGGGAAAAGCAGTAAGAGAAGAGCTGCTGCGCCGTGGAATTCCCTGTAAAATGCTGGATACATTACGGTTCGGGCGGCCCAAAACCTCCGGGCGGGCTTCGAAGGTTTATGTAAAGACAACAACGTCATTTCCGGCAGCGTTCGGACTGGCATACAAGGCGGGGGGAGTTATCAGCTCCAGTCATCGAAAATCGCCGATATATCTGGCCAATACGTTCTATTCTCAGAAGCTGTATGATTATATCAAAAAGGAAGGCTATGACTGTATCGTTATGCCTCACCTGTTTCCGGCAGAGGCAGTGACTTATATCCGGAGACATTATCCATTCCGGCCGGCCTGTTTTTTCGTAGCAACAGATTATACCTGTATCCCCTTTACAGAGGAGACAGAGATGGACCGGTATTTTATTCCCAGTAAAGAACTGGCCTGCGAGTATATTGACCGGGGAATCCCGGAATCCAAGCTGGTTGTGACGGGAATTCCGGTGTCGAAGAAGTTTCGAAGCCGGAAGGAAAAGCTGGAAACAAGACGTGGACTGGGAATCGGAACGGACGGACCGGTGGTGTTGGTCATGACCGGAAGCATGGGCTTCGGAAATATCGCTGACATGATCGAGGTGATCGAAAAGGGATTGCCGGAGGATGGGCGGATCATTATTCTCGGTGGAAATAATCATAAATTAAAAGAAAAGCTTCGCAGAGAGTTCAAGGGACATAAAATGGTTCAGGTGCTTGATTTCACCACACAGGTCGATCTTTATATGGATATCTGCGATGTGCTGGTGACAAAGCCTGGCGGTCTTACGACCACGGAGGCGGCGGCCAAGGGAATTCCGCTGGTACATTCAGCGCCAATCCCCGGCTGTGAGACGAAAAATGCCGCGTTTTTTTCCGAGCATGGAATGTCTGCGGCAGCACAGAGTGACCGGGAAGCCGGTGAACGGGTGCTGGAGCTGCTTCATAACCAGGCAGAGCAGGAGCGAATGAGAGAAGCACAGAAGCATTACATCAATGCGGAAGCGGCAGTGACCATCTGTGATTACCTGGAGGCGTTCTGCAAGGAGCGATAAGAGGGACTAGAGATGAGTCTTAAAATGTTGGAAGCGCTGTTGTTTGCGGCGCTGGGATATGTGATGGGAAGTGTGATGAACGGTTATCTGCTTCCGAAATATCTGAAAGGGATCGATATCACAAAGGTGAGCGAGGATCATAATCCGGGAACGGCAAATGTTATGAAATACGCTGGAGTTCCGGTTGGAATTGTGTGCCTTTTATTTGATATCGGAAAAGGATATCTGCCGGTAGTCTGGGCAACGAGGTTTCTTACGCCGGCCAGCGTGTTTTTTGCCGGAATCCTGGCTGCACCGGTCATCGGACATGCCTATCCGCTCTGGAAAAACAGCCACGGCGGAAAGGCGATCGCTGTGAGCTTTGGGGTGCTTCTGGGAATTGTACGGTTCAGCCAGAGTGTTTTTCTGCTGGCTGGCATTTACATTGCCATGCTGTTTTTCCGGGAGATCCGTCCCAATGAGCGGAAAAGCGTTTATACCTTTGGAATTTTTGGAATTGCAGCAACGATTGAGTTGTTTGTGGGAAAATATCCGGGTATCTGTATCGGAAACATGGTGATCGCCCTGATTGTCATGCGGAAAAACTGGGAGGGAGCACGGTTTGGCTCGCAGGAAGAATGGAAAAAGATCAAGGAGACCACAAATCATTGATGCAGGGAGGGAGACCTCCCTGTTTCTGTTGCAGAGCAGATGCGGTCAAAGGAGGAAAGAATGATCTACGCAGGAAGTCATATCTCTTCGTCAAAAGGCTATGCCGCCATGGGAAGGCAGATCAAAAAGCTGGGGGGAGATACGTTTGCATTTTTCACAAGAAATCCCAGAGGAGGAAAGGCGAAGGCCTTTGATCCGGAGGATGCGGAGGCCTTTCGGAACCAGTTCCTGGAGCGGCCGCTGGGTCCCATAGTGGGCCATGCTCCGTATACCCTCAATGCCTGTGCGGCGAAAGAGGAACTGCGGATCTTTGCACGGGAGACCATGACGGAGGATATCGGGAGGCTGGATCAGGTCATGAACGATGCGATACCGGAGCTTCAGATCTATTACAATTTTCATCCGGGCTGCCATGTGGGACAGGGAAGTGCAGAGGGAATCCGACTGATCGCGGAGACCCTGAATGCCATCATAAGGCCGGAGCAGAAGGTGATCGTACTGCTGGAGACTATGGCAGGAAAAGGAAGCGAGGTAGGCGGCCGTTTCGAGGAGCTTCGTGCTATTATTGATCAGGTGAAGGAGCCGGAAAAGATGGGAGTCTGCCTTGATACCTGTCATGTATGGGACGGCGGCTATGATATTGTTCATGATCTGGACGGTGTACTGGAGGAATTTGACCGGGTCATTGGCCTTTCCCGGTTGAAGGCGCTTCATACCAACGACAGCTTAAATCCCATGGGGAGCCATAAGGATCGTCATGCCAGACTGGGCGAGGGAACCATCGGGAAGGAGACCTTTCGGCAGATTGTAAACCATCCGGCCCTGCAGGGACTTCCCTGTATTCTGGAAACGCCCAACGATGATGCCGGATGGGCCGAAGAGATCCGGTTTCTGAAAGCCTGTGCCGACAGGCAGGAAAAATAAAAGAAAAGGACGGCGAAAACAGATGAAAGAACAGGATCAGACCGTATGGATGAACGGTGAGGGCGCCTGGGGCGGAAGAAGCGGCCCCGATTCCAATTATACGAAGGTGGTGGAGGAGTGGCGGAAAAAATTTTTGACCTGGGATCAGGAAGCTATCTGCAGAAAGCTTCACATCAATACGTATGATGAGAACGAGATTCTGCTTCGGTATTTCGGCGTACTGCACCGGATCGACCGGAAAACCGGGGAGATCACCTGTCCGGAAAAGACGGAATATCGTCCGGGCTTTGATGAATCCATGGCATTTTATAATTACTTTTATTATTCCAGAGAGGGAGCAGTCAATTCCGGAGAATGGGTGAATTTTCGGGATGTGAAGAGTGCCGGTGTTTTTGACCTGGCATTCCGGAATCAGGTACTGATCCCGTTTGCGGAAAGCTTTTCCGGCCATTTGAAGGAGTTTCGGGAAGCAGGGGAAAAACAGGGATTTCTGCCGATTCCCTATGGGGATGCCGGATTTCAGGTACAGGCATTTCCCGGAGTCCCCATGCGGGTTGTGTTCTGGGACGGAGATGAGGAGTTTCCGGCGAAGATCACGATCCTTTATGATAAAAATGTTACCGATTTCATTCACCCGGAGAATGTTGTGATGTTAGGGAGCGATTGTATGCGGACGTTTCAGAGATATCTGACAGACAAAAGGTGAAAGCGGATGTGAAAGAGCACTTTGCGGCTTTATAAGATGAGAGAAAAAAGGAGAAAAAAGGAGGAACTGGGATGAAACAGACAATGGTACAGATGATTGCAGGGAGAGATCATCTGGAGGAGCGGCCGAAAAATGTCCTTCAGGGCGAAGTCGGCGGATTTCACACGGTTGTATGTCCGGATATTCCGGAGGCCGGAAGCTGGACGATTATCATGGATGCCAGGGAAGGAGCGCTTCCGCCGGCGGTGTCTGCCGAGGAATTTTTGAAGGAGCTTCGTGCGGGAATCCGGAAGATCAAAGCGGGACATTATGACGGAAAAAAGATTACGATCGTCCTGCGGACGATGACAGGGGCTGCACAGAAGGTACGTGCGGTTCTGGATCAGACCGCAGAGTATTTCATGCGGAATGGTTATGTGACCTGCTGCGGCTGCTGTGGAAAAGAAGTTCCGGCTGCACTTACCAGTATCAATGGGGCCATGGATTTTATCTGCGAGGAATGTTACAGTAATATATGCAATAACCTGGAGCAGAACCGTCAGGAAATCAAGGCAAAAAAGGGAAATATGGTGACCGGTCTGGTGGGCGCCCTGTTCGGAGCCCTTCTAGGAGGTGCGGTATGGGTTCTGATCTATCAGCTGGGGTATATTGCCGGACTCGCCGGCGTGGTCGGCTCGGTCTGTGCGCTGAAGGGCTATGAGAAGTTTGGTGGAAAAATCAATATAGCAGGAATTATTATCAGTATTCTTATGACCATGGCAGCGCTGTATTTTGCTCAGAATATTTGTTATACGATCGAACTCAAAAAGGCACTGGAAGGGTACGATATTACATTTTTTGAGGCATACCAGGCCCTTCCCGGTCTGATGCAGGAGTATGGCGAGATCGCCAGAGCTTACTGGACTGAGCTGACAGGGGGGCTCCTTATGGCGGCTGCGTCCAGTACCGCAATCGCATACGGTATGTATAAAAATAAAAGCGGCGCTTATAAGACGGAAAGATATTAAATTAACATCCCCCACAGGGACGCGGCGAACGCGCACCTGCAGGGGTTCAAAAGGGGAGGATAAGTATTTCTCTTTTCTTTGGTACTGGTTACAGTATGCCCGGAATGAGAAAACTTATACCTCCTTTTTTTTTCTTTCAATCTATGGTATACTCGTCCGGAATGAGAGGTGTTCTGATGAAAATAGAAGAGGAGCGAGTGGCATACACCGGCTTTGCGGAGGTGTATGATCAGTTTATGGATAATGTTCCCTACGGGGAGTGGGCGGAATATCTGGCAGGACTGTTAAAGGAATATGGCTGTGAGAACTGTCTTCTGGTGGATCTCGGCTGTGGAACGGGGAGCCTGACGGAGCTTTTGGACGATGCCGGATATGATATGATCGGGATTGATAATTCGGAGGAGATGCTGGATATCGCCATGGAAAAACGGGCGGTCTCCGGAAAGAATATCCTGTATCTGCTGCAGGATATGCGGGCATTTGAACTTTACGGAACCGTGGGCGGGATCGTGAGCATCTGCGATTCCATGAATTACATTACCGAGTATGAGGATCTGGTGAAGGTGATGAAGCTGGTCAATAATTATCTGGATCCGGGCGGCGTCTTTATCTTTGATCTGAACACAGAGTATAAATATCAGGAGCTTTTAGGCGATCGCACGATCGCAGAAAACCGGGAGGAGGCCAGCTTCATCTGGGATAATTATTATGACCGGGAAAGCCGGATCAATGAGTATGAGCTGGCAGTTTTTGTGAAAGCAGACGAAGAAGAGCCTCTGTATTACAAATATGAGGAAGTCCATTATCAGAAGGCATATCGCCTGGAGGAAATCCGGCGGGCGGCGAAAGAAGCCGGACTGATCTGGGAAGCCTGCTATGAGGCATTCACGAAGGAAGAGCCGAAGGCAGACAGCGAGCGGGTTTATGTGGTATTAAGAGAACACGGAAAGAAGCCGGATCAGATTTGAGCAGGAACAGAAAAAACTCAGAAAGGAATTTGCTATATGGAAAATAAAATAATACAGGAAACAGCCGGTTATCAGGATTATATTGTCCGCGCTACGGCAGCAGACGCCAGGATCCGCGCCTTTGCGGCAACGACCAGAAGCCTGGTGGAGGAAGCGAGAGTGCGTCATAACACCAGCCCGGTGGCAACAGCGGCGCTGGGACGGCTTCTGACGGCAGGAGCGATGATGGGAAGCACCATGAAGAATGACAGTGATGTACTGACGCTGCGGGTACAGGGGGACGGTCCCATCGGAAGCATTACGGTGACTGCAGAAGCGAACGGTGACGTGAAGGGCTGTGTGGGCAATCCGGAGGTACTGCTCCATGCCAATGAAAAAGGAAAGCTGGACGTTGCAGGGGCTGTGGGACGCGGAACACTGACAGTTATTAAGGATATCGGCTTAAAAGAGCCTTATTCCGGACAGATCGAGCTGGTCAGCGGAGAACTGGCGGAGGATCTCACATATTATTATGCGGTATCGGAGCAGGTGCCCTCCAGCGTGGCGCTGGGGGTACTTATGAACCGGGAAAATACGGTGCGCCAGGCAGGCGGATTTATTATCCAGCTCATGCCGGGGGCAGAGGACGAGCTGATCGACCGGCTGGAAAAGCATCTGGCCGGGATCACATCGATCACGTCAATGCTGGATACCGGAATGGCACCGGAGGATATCCTGAAGGAGGTGCTGGGGGAGTTCGGACTGGAGATCATGGATCGGATTCCTACCCGGTTTTACTGTAACTGTTCGAAGGAGCGGGTGGAAAAGGCACTGATCAGTGTCGGAAAAGAAGAACTGGAGGATATGATCCGGGCAGGCAAGCCTGTTGAAGTGTCCTGTCATTTCTGCGAGGAGCATTATCATTTTTCCGTGCGCGATTTGGAGAGAATTTTGGCGAATTTGTGATTTGATAAAAAATACACAAAAATTGTTTCGAAAAATATACAAAAACTATAAAAAATGGCGGAAAAAATATTTGCCATCTAGTATGATTATGGTATAATAGGAACAGCAGGTGGGCCGACCTGCTATTTAGCGTCTAAATTAACACAGGAGGGAATTGAACATGGCAAAATGGGTATATTTGTTTACAGAGGGTAACGCAAACATGCGCGAACTCCTCGGCGGTAAAGGTGCAAACCTGGCTGAGATGACCAATCTGGGTCTTCCCGTACCTCAGGGCTTTACTATTACCACAGAAGCCTGCACGCAGTATTATGAAGACGGCAGGAAGATCAATGACGAGATCATGGGACAGATTATGGAATACATCGGCAAGATGGAAGAAATCACCGGAAAGAAATTCGGTGATAAGGAGAATCCGCTTCTGGTATCGGTACGTTCCGGTGCAAGAGCTTCCATGCCTGGTATGATGGATACAATCCTGAATCTGGGTCTCAATGAGGATGTAGTGGAAGTACTTTCCAAGAAGTCCGGAAATCCCCGTTGGGCTTGGGACTGCTACAGAAGATTTATCCAGATGTTCTCCGACGTTGTTATGGAGGTCGGAAAGAAATATTTTGAACAGCTGATCGATAAGATGAAAGCAGAAAAGGGTGTTACACAGGACGTTGACCTGACTGCTGAGGATCTGAAGGAGCTGGCAGGACAGTTCAAGGCTGAGTACAAGGCAAAGATCGGTTCTGATTTCCCTGACGACCCCAAGGAACAGCTGATGGAAGCAATCAAGGCTGTGTTCCGTTCCTGGGACAACCCTCGTGCAAACGTATACCGCCGCGACAACGATATCCCTTATTCCTGGGGTACTGCAGTAAATGTACAGATGATGGCATTCGGCAACATGGGTGAGACCTCCGGTACCGGCGTTGCCTTCACAAGAAACCCCGCAACCGGCGAGAAGAAGCTTATGGGTGAGTTCTTAATGAATGCACAGGGCGAAGACGTTGTTGCAGGTGTCCGTACTCCTCAGCCGATCGCTCAGCTTCATGAGACCATGCCTGAGGTTTATGATCAGTTTGTAAAGATCTGCGATACTCTGGAGGATCATTACAGAGATATGCAGGATATGGAATTTACCATTGAAGATAAGAAGCTTTACATGCTCCAGACCAGAAACGGCAAGAGAACTGCAAAGGCTGCTCTGAAGATCGCCTGTGACCTGGTTGATGAGGGTATGATTTCCGAGGAAAAGGCAGTATCCATGATCGATCCCAGAAACCTGGATTCCCTGCTTCACCCTCAGTTTGATACAGAAGCATTAAAGAAGGCAGAACCTATCGCAAAGGCTCTGGCTGCCGCACCTGGTGCTGCCTGCGGTAAGATTGTATTTACAGCAGATGATGCCAAGGAATGGGCAGCAAGAGGCGAGAAGGTTGTTCTGGTTCGTCTGGAGACCTCTCCCGAGGATATCGAAGGTATGAAGGCTTCCCAGGGTATCCTGACTGTTCGTGGTGGTATGACCTCTCACGCAGCTGTAGTTGCCCGTGGTATGGGTGCATGCTGTGTATCCGGCTGCTCCGCCATCGATATGGATGAGGCGAATAAGAAATTCACCCTTGCCGGCAAGGAATACCATGAAGGCGATGTAATCTCCTTTGACGGTACAACCGGAAACATTTACGACGGTGCAATCCCGACCGTAGATGCAGCGATTGCCGGTGAGTTCGGAAGAATCATGGCATGGGCTGACAAGTACAGAACCATGAAGGTAAGAACCAATGCAGATACTCCGGCTGACGCAAAGAAAGCCCGTGAGCTGGGTGCTGAAGGCATCGGTCTTTGCCGTACGGAGCATATGTTCTTCGAGGGTGACAGAATCGACGCATTCCGTGAGATGATCTGCTCCGATACCGTAGAAGAAAGAGAAGCAGCACTGGACAAGATCCTTCCGGTACAGCAGGGCGATTTCGAAAAGCTGTACGAAGCTCTGGAGGGCTGCCCGGTAACGATCCGTTTCCTGGATCCGCCGCTGCATGAATTCGTTCCCACAGAGGAAGCTGATATCAAGAAGCTGGCTGATGCACAGGGCAAGACTGTTGAGCAGATCAAGTCCATCATCGCAGGTCTCCATGAGTTCAACCCCATGATGGGTCATCGTGGCTGCCGTCTGGCAGTAACCTACCCGGAGATCGCAAAGATGCAGACCAAGGCTATCATCCGCGCGGCGATCAACGTAAAGAAAGCTCATCCCGACTGGAGCATCGAGCCTGAACTTATGATTCCGTTAGTTGGCGATGAGAAGGAATTAAAGTATGTAAAGAAATTTGTTGTTGAGACTGCTGATGCAGAAATCGCTGCAGCAGGCATCGATATGAAGTACGAAGTTGGTACCATGATCGAGATCCCCAGAGCAGCTCTGACAGCTGATGACATCGCAAAGGATGCTGAGTTCTTCTGCTTCGGTACAAATGACCTGACCCAGATGACCTTCGGCTTCTCCCGTGATGACGCCGGCAAGTTCCTTGATGCTTACTACGATGCCAAGATCTTCGAGAATGATCCTTTCGCAAAGCTGGATCAGAGTGGCGTTGGCAAGCTGATGGAAATGGCAATCGAGCTTGGAAAGAAGACCCGTCCGAACCTGCACTGCGGTATCTGCGGCGAGCACGGCGGCGACCCCAGCTCCGTAGAGTTCTGCAATAAGCTGGGCCTGGATTATGTTTCCTGCTCACCGTTCCGTGTACCGATCGCAAGACTGGCAGCGGCACAGGCAGCTATTGCTCAGAAGAACAACTAAAACAAAACATGAAATACAAAAAGCCCCGGTTCAGGAGAGATCCTTTTCCGGGGTTTTTTCTGCTTCATAGGAACGTGTGTCCTATGAAACAAAAATGCTGAAAAATGCAAAAGCTTTTCAATATAACAAAATGCCCCGGTTTCCCGGGGCACATGTGATATCCAGTCCGAATAAAACTGGATTTTATTTCTGATGCTCAAGAGCAAGGGTAACGGTTGTGATGTCACATACCTCAGCAGGTCCGTAGTACTGGATCGCACCGGGATATACGAAGCAGGTATCCTTTGCCCACTCATCGCGGTGTGCTTCAAAATATTTGAAAGGAGCACCATCCAGCTCTACAAGGGCCTTCTTGATAACGGGCTTGTCTTCGCCGTGACGTCTCTCGATGTTCATCATCTTGGTGATAGGCATGCCGCCGGCTACCCATTCACTTGCCGGTGCGGACAGGTTGGAAACCTTGGAAAGGTATCCGGTGTAGCCGTACTGAATCAGCATAAATGCGTTGTAGCCCAGAGAGTAGCAGTAGTCTGCGTCAAAGTTGGACGGGAAAGCACATCTTCCTTCATAACCGAAGAAATGATGAAGGGCATTGAACTTGCCGTTGTAGGTGCCGGCTGCTCTTCTTGCTTCCAGCTTGTCCTTTACAAGAGCGGAGAACAGCTTCTCGGACTCGATCAGGGAAACCTGTACGTTGCCGTGAGGATCTCTCTCTAAGAATAACTGCTGCTGGATCGTCGTGGGAAGGATCTTGAATACTTCCATGGAAGCGGCAGTTAAGCCTTTTTCAATGAATGCATACTTATCAGCCCAGGAAGAAAGCGCATTGAACTCATCAGCCTTGCTTCCGGCCAGAAGCTCGTTGATCTCCTGGATCAGAACGGAGAATTCGGGAACAAATTCCACAACGCCCTCGGGAATGATCGCAACACCGAAGTTCATGCCCTTTGCAGCTCTTGCAGCTACGGAATCAGCGATGTAATCGGCAATCTGGGAAAGGGACATTTTTTTCTCGGCAACTTCCTCAGATACCAGGCAGATGTTGGGCTGGGTTTTTAAAGCACACTCCAGGGCAACGTGGGAAGCGGAACGTCCCATAACCTTTACGAAGTGCCAGTATTTCTTTGCAGAATTGCAGTCTCTTTCGATATTTCCGATGAGCTCACTGTAGGTTTTGGTAGCGGTATCAAAACCGAAGGAGCATTCGATATCTTCGTTCTTTAAGTCGCCATCGATCGTCTTCGGGCAGCCGATAACCTGAACACCGGTGTTGTGAGCAGCAAAGTACTCAGCCAGAACTGCTGCGTTTGTATTGGAATCATCACCGCCGATGATTACAATCGCAGTGATTCCGTGCTTCTTGCATACCTCGGAGGCAATCTTGAACTGCTCCTCAGTTTCCAGCTTGGTTCTGCCGGAGCCGATGATATCGAAACCGCCGGTATTGCGGTACTGATTGATGTATGCATCATCAAAAATAATATAATCGTCTTCGATCAGACCACTGGGACCGCCCTTGAAACCGTAAAGAACGTTTTCCTTATTCGTAGCCTTTAATGCATCATACAGACCGCTGACAACGTTATGTCCTCCGGGAGCCTGTCCGCCGGAAAGGATTACACCGACAACCTGCTTCTTGTTTTCGGAAGTATTCTGACCCTTTTCAAAGGTAATCTCATTCTTTCCGTAAGTATTAGGGAACAGAGCCTTGATCTTGTCCTGATCAGCAACACTCTGAGTGGCTTCTCCCTCTTTTACACAGATATCCGCAATGCCGTGACGGAGCATTCCGGGAAGCTTGGGGGAATAGTCATATCTTGCTTTCTGCAAAGGTGAAATATTCATGGTACAATCTCCTTTTTAATAGTGTTTTAGTCCACAAAAAGGATTTTAATACATTTCAGGAAAAATGTAAACTGTAAACTTTTCGTCTGCAATTCATTGCCCCTCCCGGAGTACTTGTGGTAAAATAAAATTGTTCGCGCAGATAAAAATCCGGGAACGGTTGAGATTCGGAAAAATCAGTAAGGGGACGTAATCCGGCAGCAAGGAACGGATAACAGAGAATAAAAAACAGAGTATGAAAGGATCAGAGGATGCTGACAGAAGTGACTTATGAACGGTACTTTAGAGCACATTATCAGGAGGCGTTGGGCTATGCATGCAAAAAGATCCCGGTATTCAGTGATGCAGAGGATCTGGTGATGGAAGCCTTTGCCTCCTGTTATCAGAAGCGGGAGCAGTTCAATGAGGAGAAGGCGTCGTTCCGTACCTGGTTTTTTGTTGTTCTCGGAAACAAGATCAAAAATTATTACCGGGATCACAGGGAACAGGAGGAGCTGGATGATTCTTATCAGTCACCGGGAGTCTTTGAGGATGAGATGGCGGAGGCTCAGTATATTTCTTCCATGCGAAGCAGGCTGGCAGAGGCTCTGAAGACTCTGAATGATACCCAGCAGAAAATTCTGATCTTAAAATATTTTAAAGGATTTGAGAACGGGGAGATTGCAGACCGCCTCGGGATCAGGCCGGGAAATGTGCGCATCCAGGCCATGAGGGCGCTGGGAAAGCTTCGGGATTATTGTGAAGAACATAACATCAGATGGGAGAAATAGCAATGGCTCAGATATACAGAAAAACCTCATTGGAAAGGCTGTCCAGCCCGGAACAGCTGGATACCGAGCTTCGGATCACTTCGCCTTTATCCTGGCTGGCGCTTCTTGGAGCAGCGCTTGTGTTTGTGGCGGTAATTTTCTGGAGCATATTCGGAACACTGCCTGAGACGCTCCAGGCAAGCGGGATGGTGGTATCCGAAACCAATCTGGGAGTGATCTGCGCGGAGAATTACGGAACCGTGAGCAGGCTTGAAAAGAAAGCGGGAGACCAGGTGCAGGCCGGCGAGGTGACGGCTGTGCTTAAAGGAGGAAACGGGACAGAATACCAGGTCCTGGCAGAGCAGAGCGGTCAGGTGACGGCAGTTCTGGTGGAAGCCGGAGAGGAGATTTATCCGGGAAAGGAGCTGATCCGGTATACGCCACAGGCGGAAAGTACCCAGGCAGCGGTATTTTATGTGCCGACGGTCAAAGCCGGCCAGTTAAAGAAGGACATGAAGGTGCTGATTTCACCCGAGTGGGTGGATGCTCAGAAATATGGACATATGGAGGCATGGATCGAAGAGGTAGGAGCCTATCCGGCAGAGAATCCGAATCTCTGGTATGTTCTGGGAAAGGATAATCAGGTGTCAGAGCAGTTCCTGGCAGAGGGACCTGTGACGGCAGTGGTATGCCGCCTGCGGACAGATGCTGCTTCTCAGAACGGTTATTACTGGAGCAATGAAAACGGAAGGAAGCTGACGCTTTCAAACGGAACCTTTGTGTCCGGAAAGATCATTATCAGTGAAAATGCACCGATCACAAAGCTGATTGGAAGCATGAAGGATAAACTGGAGGATTAAACATGGGAGGAATGTATGCAAAAACACCGACGGTTTATCAGCTTGAGGCGACAGAATGCGGTGCGGCTTCCCTGTCGATGATCCTTGCGTATTACGGAAAGCATCTTCCGCTGGAACAGCTTCGGATCGAGACCGGTGTTTCCCGGGATGGATGCAGCGCCGGAAATATCATGCGGGCGGCAAAAAAATATGGCATGGAATGTCATGGCTACCGAAAGGAGCCGGATGCACTCCGGACACAGAAAATGCCCTGTATCATTCACTGGAATTTTAATCATTTTGTGGTGCTTGAGGGCTTTAAGGGAAGGCATGCCTATATCAATGATCCGGCTGTGGGAAGACGGAAGCTGACGCCGGAGGAGCTGGATGAATCCTTTACAGGGATTGTTCTGACCTTTCAGCCGGGAGAACGGTTTGAAAAACAGAAAAAGACAGATACCTGGAAGTCCTTTATCGGACAGCGGCTGGAGGGACAGTATGGTGTCCTTGGAAAGCTTCTGGCGGTGGGACTGCTTTTAAGCTTTCCGGGGATTCTGATCCCGGTGCTGTCGCAGGTGTTTCTGGATGAAATCCTGATCGCGGGAAATCAAAGCTGGTTTACAAAGATTCTTTTATTTATGGCGGCAGCAGTGCTTATGCAGATCTGCCTTTCTCTCTATCGGGACCGGCTGCTGGCAAGACTTCAGAAAAAGATGGTACTGCTGTCTGCGAATTCGTTTCTCGGAAGAATGTTCCGTCTGCCCATCAGCTTTTTTGATCAGCGGTATGTGGGTGATCTTTCCGGCCGTGCGGCTAATAATGCCAGTGTCAGTGATTTTCTTGCAGGAGATCTGGCGGAGACGATCCTGAATCTGCTGATTGCGATGTTTTATCTGATCCTGCTGCTGTTATACAGCCCGATCCTGACGCTGATAGCTGTCCTTTCGGTAGGCCTGGATCTGGCAGTGGTAAAGATGACCTCCGGAATGATCGCGGATTCTGGCATGAAGCTCTCTCAGGATGCCGGAAAACTGAGCGGCGCAGTCTGTGCGGGGCTGAGTATTACCAGTACCCTGAAGGCCTCCGGTGCGGAGAATGAGTATGTGGGACGGATCCTTGGATATCATGCAAAGGTGGAGCAGATGAATCAGAAGCTCGGCCGGAATCAGCAGATCCTCGATGCCGTTCCGGATACCGTAAAGATGTGCACGGAGGTGCTTCTTCTGCTGGTCGGTGGATCCCTTGTGATTGACGGGAAGATGAGCATCGGTATGCTGGCGGCGTTTTTATCCTTATTTGGTTCATTCCATGAGCCGGTCGAAAAGCTGGCCGGTTTCATGAAAAAGATCCAGACGGCAAAGGCAGATATCAGCCGTGTGGAGGATATTATGAATTATCCGGAGGATGAACGGTTTTCCGGTGAAACGGAAAAGAAAACCTTAAAGACAAAGCTGGAGGGTCAGGTTGAGTTAAGGGACATCTCCTTCGGCTACAGTGCCCTAAAGCCGCCGATCGTGTCGGGCTTTGATTGTCGGATTTCGTGTGGCTCTTCCATCGCCTTCGTGGGCTCTTCCGGCTGCGGAAAGTCTACGGTTTCCAAGGTGATCAGCGGACTTTATAAGCCATGGACCGGCCAGGTCCTGTTTGATGGAATTCCCATGGAGCAGATCCCGGCGGAGGTTTTAAATGCCAGTGTATCCACCGTCAGCCAGAGTATTACCCTGTTTTCAGACTCCATCCGAAACAATCTGACCATGTGGAATGACAGCATTTCGGAATCCGACATGATTGCGGCGGCAAAGGATGCCTGTATCCATGATGTGATCTCCCAGAAGCCGGGAGCTTATGATTTCCGTCTGGCGGAGGGAGCCTCCAATCTGTCCGGCGGACAGAGACAGCGGCTGGAAATTGCCCGTGCGCTGGTGACAAATCCGACGGTTCTGATCATGGATGAGGCAACCAGTGCGCTGGATCCGATTGTGGAAAAACAGATCATCGACAACATCAAGCGGCGCGGCTGTACCTGTATCATCATTGCACACCGGCTCAGCGCGATCCGTGACTGTGATCAGATTATTGTCATGGAGGAGGGACAGATTGTCCAGCGTGGAACCCACCGGGAGCTGGCGGCCGCGGAGGGACATTACCAGACCTTTATCCAGAACTTATAGACAGCGAACAGGGAGACAGAGTATGGAAGACAAGAAGACGATTTCTTTACAGGGCGGAGAATACTTCCTGACAGAAGAGATGACCAGTGCGTACCGGATTCTGGGTGGTACCGCATTTCTTTATATTGTTCCGCTTCGAAAAAAAGAGATCGGAAGACGTTCCTTTTTATATGAAATAAAAGCAGGAGAGGTGATCCCCGGATTCTGTCATCAGGACATGGACTACTGCCAGTGGCGGTTCTGTATTGTGCCGGTAGAGGCGGTTTCGGTAGAGGTCATTCCCTTCGGCAGCACCAGAGTCCTGCGAGAGCGTTTTGTCAGGAAGGCGGATCTGAAAAACTATGGAAAAGAAGGCTTTGAAGGATGCATTACTGACCGCTATCGGAAAAACATTGTGGTGGAGGATGGTTTTATCAGGAGAAGCCAGAAACGGCGGATCGATGCGGCGGAGCGTACAAGGAATCTGATCCGAGGGGCATTTCGGAAAGAGGCGTCTGTACCGGAAACGGAACGCACGGGAAACCGGCTGTATGATGTCATGACAGTGCTCTGCGCGGAACGGGAGATTTCCATTGCACCATATGAAAAGGTGAAGGAGGTCTGCGGAGAAGATGGCAGTATCGCGGAAATTGCGAGACTGTCTCATTTTGCATACCGGCGGGTCCTTCTGACCGAAGGCTGGGAGCGGATGGACGGCGGAGCGCTCCTTGTTTTTAATAAAAAGAAAAAGCCGTATGTATGTCTGCCCAAAAAGCATGGTGGTTATCTGCTTTATGATACAGAAAAAGAGACATTAACTCCGGTGACGAAAGCGCTGGCGGCTGCATTGGAGCCGGAGGCGTATGTGATTTACCGGCCGCTGCCAGAGCAGGCGGGACGGCAGGAGCTGATCCGGTTCTGCAAAAAAAGCATCCGAAGGAATGATATGATCCTGCTGTTTGTGTTAACGGTGGTGACGGCGCTCATTGAGCTGCTGCTCCCGATCATTACCTCCTCTCTGTATGATGTCTATATTCCGTTGGGAGCGAAAACAATCCTGCTTCAGATCGGATGCCTGATGGGAGCATTTCTGATTGCAGATATTCTGTTCGGCATTGTGAAAAATCTTGTAAATTTCCGGATCATCAGCCGGATGTCCTGCGAGCTTCAGACTGCGGCTTATGACCGTCTGTTTAATCTTCCTGAAAGTTTTTACCGGACTTATGAATCGGCAGATCTGGCACAGAGGGTCATGGGGGCAGGTGTACTGGCGGGAACCATCGGTTCGGCGGTTCTGATGACTGCGGTCAGCCTGGTGTTTCTGGGAATCTGTCTGGGAAAGATGATCGGTTATTCCGGGAAGCTGGCCGGGGCCGGAATCGTTATGACTGTCATTTACGGGCTCTTTTATTATGGGATCTCCGTGCGGTCATTGCGTTATAAAAAGAAGGTGGTGGAGCTGGAGGGAAAAACCGGTTCCATGATGTATCAGTTCTTAAATGGGATCGCAAAGCTCCGGATCGCGGGAGTGGAGGACCGGGCCTTATATGAATATATGAAGCCCTATGTAAGCCTGCGAAACTGTGAGGAACGGAAGCGGAGGATCCTGAGTCTCGGAAAGACCATGAATCTGGTCTCCGGCGCAGTGTTTGCCATGATCCTTTATCTGGTGGTCATGAAAGGAAGCGTGGAGGTCAGTCTCGGATCATTCCTCGGGTTTCAGACGGTGTTCGGAACCTTTACGGCATCGGCCCTTCAGCTTGTTCAGGCATTGATCCAGGTGCGCAGCGCAAAGCCGGAGCTTGAACGGTTAGAGCCGGTGTTTAAGAACCGGCCGGAATTTGAGGAGGCCAGTGAGCTTCCCGGCGAACTGAGCGGTGCGGTGGAGGTCAATAATGTATCGTTCCGTTACAGTGCGGATGCTCCTGTGGTTTTATCGGATCTTTCTCTGAACATCCGGGCCGGGGAATATATCGGGATCGTCGGAACCTCCGGGTGCGGCAAATCAACCCTGTTAAAGCTGCTTCTTGGCTTTGAAAAGCCGGTTTCCGGGAAGATTTATTATGACAATAAGGACATTGACAGTCTGGATAAGCGGGAGCTGAGGAGAAAAATGGGGGTGGTGCTTCAGGACGGAAAGCTGATTTCCGGAAGCATTTATGAAAATATCACCATCATAGCTCCGGAAGCTTCCATAAAGGATGTGGAGCGTGTTGTGGAGGCAGTTGGATTAAAGAAGGATATTGCGGCCATGCCCATGGGACTCCACACGATGCTCAGCGAGGACTGCGGAACCATTTCCGGAGGTCAGCAGCAGAGGATCCTCATTGCCCGGGCGATCATCTCCAACCCGAAGATCCTGCTGTTTGATGAAGCCACAAGCGCGCTGGATAATGTAACCCAGCGTATGATCTGTGATACGCTGGAGGCTATGGATTCTACCAGAATTGTGATTGCACATCGTCTCAGCACGGTGATCCGCTGTGACCGGATTCTGGTGCTGGACAGGGGAAGGATCGCAGAACAGGGCTCCTATGAGGAGCTGATGGAGAAAAAGGGCCTGTTTTATGAACTGGCAAACCGCCAGCTTTCATGAATCCGGTCTGGCAGCATAACGCGTTTTGGCCGTGCCGGCATTCTCCGGTAAATTTTTTAAACTTTTAAAAAAAATCCGGAAAAGCCTGTAACAGATTTCCGGATCATGTGTATAACTAAGTGACAGCGGGAGCTGATAAAAATAAAAAAGCGGAGGAATGGATCATGAATGAGAATAAGTTAATGGAAGAGTTAAAAAAGGTAACCGTAAAGGAAGAGCAGGTAAAGCGTCTGGTAGAAGCAGAATCTCTGGAAGCATTCCGGCAGATCCTTGCAGAGTGCGGAGCAGAAATCGGTGAGGAAGAAGCAAAGGGGCTTTACGAGGGCTTGAAGGAGCAGAAGGACGGAGAGCTTTCGCTGGACAGTCTGGATCAGGTATCCGGAGGAATTGCACCGGCAGTGGTAGCCATCGGAGCCGGAGTAGCATTTTTATACGGCTTCTACAGAGGAATGCGCAAAAGATGCTGATTCCTGAGAAAGACGGAGCATTGCGGGCGGAAGGAAGAAAAACGCGCCGAACCATCGGGCAGCATAGATAAAGGAAAAAGATCAGAGCAGAAACAGAAAATCAAAACAAAACACAGAAATCAGGAGGAGCATGACATGACAGAAATCAGTGTAAAGGTAATGGAAGACGCATTTCAGGATCAGGAATTTGAGGAAAAGGTATTAAACTGTGAGAGTAAGGCAGAGTTAAAGGAGTTGTTTGCATCCAAGGGAATTGAGATGAGTGACGAAGAGATCCGACAGATGGTGGAGCATGTAAACAGCCTTCTGGAGAATGGAGATGAGCTTTCTGAGGACAGCCTGGATCAGGTGTCCGGCGGAATCGGTATCGTGGCAGCCGGAGCGATCATTGGAGGCGCGTATGTTGCAGGACGTTTATATGCCAGATATGCAAAAGGCAGAATGGGATGGTGCAGACGGTAAAGGGGTCACGTTTCCACAGAAAAAACCGTCAGCTAAAGCTGACATACCGGGCTTTAAACAAAGAAGCGGTAGGATGGAGTTTGGAAAAACCGGAAGAACAGGCGGCCTATAAAAGCCGTCTTCTTCTGATATGTTCGCAAAAATGCCAGAAAGAAAAGGAATGTTGGAAATGGATATGGAAAAGGTTTTGAAGCTGGCGGCAAAAACACAGGAGTTTGCGCCAAATGACGAACTGACAGAACTGGTGGAGGCGGTGGATGATGAGCTTTCTGAGGAGGATCTGGATCTTGTAGCGGCGGCATCAGCGGCGCCGGATTATAAAAAATTTCTGGATTATATGAAATCGCATCAGACGGACAAGAGCTGAAGCCGGACGGAAAACTTGCAGAAGAATACAGGAGTTTATGATGATAACAAGAGAAATGGTTGATGGGGTTCTGGAGATCCTTCTGGATGGAACCAGAGTGCTGTGTATCCGGGAACAGATGAAAGACGATATTTTTTACATGGAAGCGGAGGGAGAGATCCGCAATGAGGTTGCTCATGAGTTTGAAGATGAGCTTATGGCAGCCGTCTCCGTATGCAGAAAAATCCGGCTGGATCTGTCAAAGATCACGTATCTGGCCAGTGGTGCGTTACGGAGCCTTTTGTCAGTGCAGCAGATCATTGATGAACAGGAAGGTGCTGAGATGATATTGGTCCATGTCTCAGAGCCGGTCATGGAGGCATTAAAGGAATCCGGATTTGATGAGATCCTGTTTATTGAAGAGGATTGATGAAACGTGACAGAAAACAAACAGATGGAAACGAGGTAGAGCTGTGAGACGATGCTCCGTAAAGCCCTATGAAGGGCAGGAAGCTTATATTTTTATCAGCTATTGTCATAAAGACAGAGCAAGCGTTTTTCCGATCATTGAACAGATGGCACGGGATGGTTACCGGGTCTGGTATGACGAGGGAATTGATCCGGGATCGGAGTGGCCGGAAATCATTGCCAGTCATTTAAACGGAAGTGCTGCCTGTGTAGCGTTCATTACGGAAAATGCAGTAAACTCCCATAATTGTAAACGGGAGATCAATTTCGCATTATTAAAGAAAAAGCCGTTTATTTCAGTGATCCTGGAGCCGGTTCAGATGTCCATGGGCATGGAAATGCAGCTGGCGGCGACCCAGGCGATTTTTAAGTATACGCTGGAATCGGAAAAAGAATTCTATAAGAAGCTGTATGCGGCAAGGATGCTGGAATCATCCATGGGCCTGCCGGATGCGCAGATCGAGGTTTCCCGTCCGGAGGATTACGAAACGGAGGAGGAAAGCCTGTTTGAGGAGACGCGTGAACCGAGAGACAGCTTCAGTGATAAATGGTTCCGCAGTGAACCGGAGACAGCGGATGCGAACACCGACAGTCAGGCGAAGGAAACAGAACACCAGATGGAGCGAAAACTGAAAGCGGCGGAAGAGGCACGCTGTCAGGCAGAGGCTGCGCGGCGGGAGGCGGAAGAAAAGCTGAAGGCGGCAGAGGAGAAGCACCGCCAGGCGGAAGAAGAAGCAAAGCGTCAGGCAGAGCAGAAAGCGGCGGAAGAAGCGCGCCGGAGGGAAGCAGAAGCAAAGCGTCAGGCGGAAGAGGCCGCACAGCGTCAGGCAGAGCAGAAAGCGGCGGAAGAAGCGCACCGCCGGGAAGCAGAAGCAAAACGTCAGGCAGAAGAGGCCGCGCGGCGGGAAGCAGAAGCAAAGCGTCAGGCAGAAGAGGCCGCCCGGAGGGAAGCAGAAGCAAAGCGTCTGGCAGAGCCGGAACGCCATCAGACACCGGAGAAAAAAGAGAAGAGGGGCATCTGGCTCATACCGATTGTGCTGATCGCAGTCATTTATGTATGCCTGAATGGAATTCCAAAGCTGTTTTTTGGGGGGAAGATGGAAATCAGCGGACAGAAGGTGGAGAAGGATGCTGAGAATCTGTATCTGTCGAATAAAATGCTGACGGCAAAGGACATGAAGGCCCTTTCTTCCATGAAGAAACTGGAGGCTGTCTATCTGACAGACTGTACGCTTGATGATGAAGCGGCAGCTGCCATCGGGACGAATGCAGAGGGACTGAGGATCCTTTGCATGGAAAACTGCACGGGAGTGGAAAACTATCAGTTTCTGTCCGCTCTGGAGAAGCTGGAGAATCTGCGGATCAAAAACTGTGGATTAACAGACAGTCAGTTTTCGGCCATTGATCTGTCAAGACTGTCCGAATTAGATACAGTGGATCTGAGCGGAAATGCAGATTTGACAAATCTGAGTAATCTGACAAATCTGGCCGGCAGTCTGTACCGCCTTAATGTCAGCCAGACCGGTGTTTCGGATTTCACTCCCTTATCGGACTGTACATCCCTGGAATATTTGACGGCAAATGAACTGGGGCTGGGAAGTCTGGAAAATCTGGTCGGTGCGGTACCGTCTCTGAGTGATCTGGCGGCGGAACAAAATGAGATCACGGATCTGTCTCCGCTCTATGCGCTGCCGGGGCTTCGGGGACTTGATGTCTCCGGAAATCAGATTACGGATCTTGCTCCGTTATCCGGAATGGAAGAGCTGGTGAACCTGAAGGCAGATGATAATCAGCTCACATCCCTGGAAGCACTGGTGTCCTGTAAATCGCTTCAGACGATCAGCGTAAGCCGAAATCAGCTGGAAACCCTTTCCGGTCTGGAACAGGCACTGCGACTGACCAGCCTGAAAGCAGATGAGAATAAAATTTTTGAATTGAACGGAATTGAAAACTGTACGCTTTTGAGTACGGTTTCCATCGATGGCAATGCGGTCGCTGATCTGTCGGTGCTGGCAAAAAGCCGGGAAAAGCTGACGTACCTTTCCTTCCGAGATAATCTGGTGACAGATCTTTCTCCCCTGACCGATATGAGTTCACTGAAGAAACTGAAATTTGACCGGAATTATGTGGAGGATCTTTCTCCCCTGAAAACGATGACCGCTCTGGAACTGATTTCGGCGGATGAAAACGGAATTTCTTCGATTGAGGAGATTTGTTACTCCAGGCATCTTCGTGATATGAGCTTTGCCGATAACCAGATCACAGATATGCAGCCGCTGGTGGATCTGGGGATTCAGGCGGAACGGGATTTTGATGTAGTGGATCTGAGCGGAAATCAGATTTCTGAATTAAAGCTCCCCGGAGCCCAAAAAGTCGAATATCTGAATCTCTGCGGAAATCCGCTGACTTCTTTTGCTGCTTCCTCCTCAAAGCGAGGATGGGAAATCTACTTTGATTATGCAGCCGGGGCCGATATGGAAAGTCTGGAGAAGCTGTTTACATTTTATAACGTGGTTGATTGTCCTCTTGACGAACAGGTAATGTGGGAGAAAACCCTGAGCGGGATACGGTTTATGACTGCGGAAGAGGCGAAAGCCGACATGGAAAGCTGGAAGGTAAGCTCCGGATTTTAACGAGAAAGCGTGGAGCTTTCGGTGATAATGGAGGAACTGTATTATGTCACAGAAACGAGCAGAAGAATATCTGGAGAAAAAAGGCTTTTTGGATCATGTGATCCGCCTGGAGCATTCAACGGCGACGGTGGCCATGGCAGCGGAAGCGCTGGGGGTGGAACCGGGAATGATTGCCAAGACCATGTCCTTTCTCCAGGATGATCAGCCGGTGCTGATCTTAACCGAGGGAACAGCAAAGGTTGACAACCGGAAATACAAAGCTGCCTTTCATGTAAAAGCGAAGATGATCCCCTTTGATGAGGTGGAAACCTGGATCGGCCATGCGCCGGGCGGTGTCTGCCCCTTTGGAGTCCGGGAGGGAGTCCGGGTGTATCTGGACGAAAGCCTGAAACAGTTTACGACCGTTTATCCGGCAGCCGGCGATGACCACAGCGCAGTGAAGCTGACGATTCCGGAGCTGGAGGAAGCCGCCGGGGCGATGGGCTGGGTAGATGTGTGCAGGGAGACCGTGTAGAGGGGAATCCTGCCGGGACTTGCAAAAAGCGCCGGAACGCTGTATGATAGTGACTATAGCAGAGTTCTGCCGCGTGACTGGAAAAAACGGCAGGAAATGAGAAAAGAGGAGAATTATTATGACAAGAAAGAAGACCTATACGAGAACAGCGGCCTCTGTAAAAGCAGCAGAGACAAAGAAAGCACCTGAAGTTCAGAAAGAAGCCGGGACGGCAGAAGTAAAAACCGAGACAGAAGAGGTAAAAGCGGAAGCAGCAGAACCGAAGGCGGAGGAAGTGAAGGCTGAGGAGACAGTAAAGGCCGAGGAGCTGGTTTCCAAGACAGCGGAAAAGGCCGCAGAGGCAGCCGGAAAGGCAGCAGAAGCAGCAGAAAAGACCGGGAAAAAGATCGCAGCGGCAGCAAAGAAGGCAGTAAAGAAGACTGCGGCGAAGAAGACAGAAGTAAAGACCGGAATTTCGGTTCAGTACATGGGCAAGGATGTTTCCGATAAGGAAATGATCGCGCTGGTAAAGAAAGACTGGACAGCGAAAAAAAATAAGATCGGTGACATTAAGAGCATGCAGCTGTATGTCAAGGTTGAGGAAAACAAGGTATATTATGTTATCAACGAGACTGAGACCGGAAGTGTTGATATTTAAGGACTGAGATTTATTATATGAAAAAACACAGAAGATGGATCGGTATTCTGGCGCTTCTTCTGGCGGCCGCTCCGGTGCTCGGAGCGATGGCAGCAGGAGATGATCTGGAGGAACGTGCCAGTCAGGCAGAGTCTCGGGCGAAGAGCCTGGAAGAAGCCAGCGAACGGCTGGCGGGATATCTGAGTGATCTGGAAGCACAGCTTGATGATCTGGATGCGGAACTGGAAGCACTGGCAGCTCAGAAGACAGAGCTGGAAACGCAGCTTGCGGGAACCGAACAGGAGCTGGAAGCGGCCAAAGAGACGGAGAGCACCCAGTATGCGTCCATGAAAAAACGGATCCAGTATATGTATGAAAACCGGGATGGTGGATTTGTCGGGCTGATTTTTTCAGAGGACAGCCTTTCAGGGATTTTAAACAAGGCAGAATATGCTGTGGAGATGGCGGACTACGACCGGAATATGCTGATGGCCTACAAGGCGACCAAGGAGCTGGTGGCGCAGAAGGAAAGTGATCTGCGTGCGGAGCAGACCAATCTGGATCAGAATATGGCGGATACGCAGGAAAAACAGAACGAGGTTCTGGCGGCCATCGCCGATACCGCAGATAAGATGGATCAGTGCAGCGGAGATCTGGAGGATACGAAGGGACAGCTGGCTCAGTATCGCTCGGAGCTTCAGAAACGGGAGCTGGAGGCGGAGGATAAGCTGGCACAGATTGAGAACGGAAATCAGACGGCAGACAACCGCTCGGATTCGTCACAAAATGGAAGCCAGAATTCCGGAAACAGTTCGGCAGAGCCGTCCGGAGAGGCTCCTGCGCCGACGCAGGCACCGCCCCAGACACCCACAGAAGCACCAACCCAGGCACCGACCAGTGCACCGACACAGGCTCCTGCACCAACGGAAGCACCAACCCAGGCGCCGACGCAGTCCTCCGATGAGTTTGATTATTCGGCGTACAGCGATCTGGAACTGATGGCAGCCATGATCTACCGGGAAGCTAACATGGAGCCCTGGGAAGGGAAGGTTGCTGTCGGAAATGTCATTATGAACCGGATCGCCAGCAGCCGGTATCCGAATACCATGCTTGGCGTGCTGTCCCAGAAGAGACAGTTCAGCCCCTGGGGATATCCCAAGTATCAGAAGGCCCTGAAAAACGGTGTACCTTCGGAGTGTACCAGAGCAGCCCAGGTGGCCATGAGTGGATCCGAAAACTATATCGGCGGTCTGCTCCATTTCCGGACGGTGCTTCCCGGCTATGACGGGATCATTATCGGAAGTCATGTGTTTTATTAAAGGAAAGCAGTGTGTTATGCTTCGGTTCGGATCATACAGACTGCTTTGCCGGTTTGAATAATGTGTTTAATCTGGTTTTAATCTTTCATTTTCGGTTCAAAGAACAGAGAACCGAGATAACCGAAGATCAGCGCCCCGCTGATTCCTGCGGCACCGGCTCGAAACCCGCCCAGGAAGAGGCCGAGGGCGCCTTTTTCGTCAATGGCGTCCCTTACACCGCGAAACAGTGTATTTCCGAAGCCGAGAAGAGGAATCGAGGCGCCGGCGCCGGCCCAGTCGATAAAGGGCTGATAGAGCCCCAGAAATCCAAGAACAGCTCCGGTACAGACAAGGAGCACCATAATGCGTCCGGGCATGAGCTTCGTATGATCCATGAGGATCTGAACCAGCGCACAGATCGAGCCGCCAATGAGAAATGCTTTAAAAAAATCCATAGTACACCACCTTTCTGTCATAAGAACAGTGTGTGCACTATGGATCTTTTTATACGCTATTGAGCCAGCAGACCGGGGGCGTTTCCGGGTGCTGCGTTTCCGGAACCGGGACTTCCGCCGGAGCTGTTGTTTCCGGTTCCGCTTCCGGAACTGTTTCCAGGATGATCAGAATTCTGGTTTCCGGAGCCACTTTCAGAACCGTTATTCAGACTGTCAGAATTACTTTCATCGGCCTCCGAAGACGGCTCCAGGAACGGGAATGCGCTTCCTGTATGAATATAGCAGGAGCTGTTTTTCAGGGCCGCCGGCAGCAGATAGCTGGTGTCATCGGTACTTCCGGTGGATTCATCCGTGATCGTCCGGTAGACCCGGTTGGACTTTAATTCCGGCGGGCAGAACTCAGTGGCAAGGCAGCCGCTTAAGGTGCAGACGGTGACGCTGGTATGGTGATCGCAGACCTCTGTAGGAGCGGTACCCTTTACGAAATATTCCGTATAAGTCATATCTCCTGCCGGGTCGGCATTGCAGACACCGGGGATCGCCAGCTTCCCGGATTTGTGACAGATGGTGACCTCCTCGATGGAGGAGGGACGTTCCGGGAACTCCTTTGACGGGAGACCGTTACAGGCGCGGGACATGATGCTGTACCAGAGCTGGCGGACATCGGAGCTTTCCGTCACGGAGGTGTTTTCATCAAAACCCTGCCATACGCCAAGGGTATAATAAGGCGTATAACCGACAAACCAGATATCATTGCTTCCGGTGGTCGTACCGCTCTTTGCGGCAGTGGGAAGCCCTTCGATCTTGGTCTCAAAGGAACTGGTTCCGATGTTTCCGTGATTATACAGATGAGAGGATACGCAGACTCCCTGCATGGCGTCTGTCAGAAGCCATGCGGTGGTTTCCTTGATAACGGTATGGGTTTCGGGCTCCTTGTCGATAAGGATTCTTCCATTGCTGTCTACGATCTTTGTATAGTAGACCGGTTTGGTGTAAACCCCCTTGTTGGCGATGGCAGCGTAAGCGGCTGTCAGTTCCAGGTTGCTGACACCATGGGTAATACCGCCGAGGCAGAGGGCAGAACCAATATCACTGTATACCTTTCCATTGGCTCCGGTCTCGCTCTCTACCAGAGAGGTGATCCCGAAATCCAGTGCGTACTGATAACCGAGCTGGGGGGTGACGGTGTTCATCATGGTCTTTAATGCGATAATGTTCATGGAGTAGTCGATTCCGTCACGGATATTGGCATATCCCACGTATTCATCGCCCCACCAGTTGGTGAAGGTCTTATCCTCAAAGGAGTAAGGCGCATCATAGTAAACGCTTCCAAGAGTCGCACCGGCGCTGTCCAGAGCAGGAGCAAACGCCGTCAGAACCTTGAAGGTGGAACCTGGCTGGCGGAGACTGTCTGTAGCACGGTTCAGGCTGAGGGAAGCGGTCTTTTCCCCGCGGCCTCCGCTGATGGCACGGACATAACCGGTTTCCTGATCCATGAGGACACAGGAGCCCTGAGGCTGAAGTGTGATATCCAGCCGTTCGCCGTCCACCGTGTCATCGCCTCCGACTACTGTGCTGCGATATTCAGCGGCACAGGCGCGTGCTTCCTCTTCCGTGGCGAAGATCAGCTTAAAGGCCGCTCCGTTCTTCTGGCGCATATAGCTTCGGACATTGTTTTCTGAAAAATGCTCGGTGGAGCCGTCTTTATGAGTGACGGACAGACGGTAAGTAAAGCTGTATTTTAATTCTGTATGGGCATAATTGTCCGGGTTGGAGATCTCCTCGTCCATGATGGTCTGAAGCTGTGGATCCTGGGTCGTGTAGATCCGCAGACCGCCGCTGTAAAGAAGGTTTCTTGCCTCCGCTTCCGAATAGCCGGCGTCCTCCAGATCAGCCAGCGCCTGGACGATGGTTTCATCAACAAAATAGCTGTAAACAGAGGATTCCGCTTCGCGTGCGGTATCATGATCCGCGATTTCCGTGTAAACATCATCCCGCTGGGCTTCCTTCAGTTCATCGGTACTGATATAGCCCTGATCAAACATGTTTTCCAGCACAATATCCCGCCGTTTGGCATTTTCCTCCGGGTGGGTGATGGGATTGTAGCGGGTGGGGTTCGAGGTAACGGCCGCGATAACGGCGCACTCGGAAAGCTCCAGTTCACTGACATGCTTCCCGAAATAACGCTGGGCAGCCGACTCTACACCGAGCGTGTTGGCGCCAAGATTGATCGTGTTCAGATAATTCTGGAGGATAATCGTCTTATCCATGGTTTTCTCCAGCTGGATTGCCAGATACTGCTCCTGGATCTTTCGCTTGATCTTGGCACCCAGGGAGGATTCCATTCCACCGCCGAACGCCACGTTCTTAATAAGCTGTTGGGTGATGGTACTGGCGCCCTGATCCAGCTCGCCGGAGGTGACAGCGCTGACGGCCGCCCGGGCAAAGCCCTTGACATCGACACCGTTATGGGTCCAGAACCGGGAATCTTCAATGGCGACAAACGCGTTGATCAGGTTCTTCGGCATTTCGGAATATTCTACCGGCTGGCGGTTTGAGCCTGCCATTACAAGAGTCTGGATCTCGTTCCCGCCGGCGTCATAAAGGATCGTAGCGGATGCATTAGGCGACATATCGAGAGACGCCAGATCCGGTGTGGAATTCAGAATCCCGCGGAACATGCCGAGGCCGATGAAAATCAGAACGGTCAGCAGACCGAAAATCCCAAATAAAAAGGCTTTGAACGCAGTGACCGCGATCCGGCTCCTGTGCCGGACACCAGAAGAAGTCAGATGGCGGAGCTGCTTTTTCAATCCGTTTTTTCCATAATTCATAGAGTGACCTCCTAGACCTTCAGTATACCAAAAAACAGACAGGGATAAAAGGGGTAATAGTAAAAACGATGGTTGCCCCGATGGGAAATCTGTATTACAATGAGGGCGTAAAACGAAGGAGAGGAAAGGAAAATCTATGAGAACAGATTATCTGGAGGCTTACCGCGGCGGTGAGGGAGAACTGATCGAAAAAAAATCCCGGTTTATTGCACAGGTGCGCCCGATAAAATCAGAGGAAGAGGCAGCTTCGTTTATGGAAGAGGTGCGGAAAAAATACTGGGATGCCAGGCATCACTGCAGTGCGTTTTCTGTCGGTCTTGTGAATCCAACGCTCCGATGCAGTGACGACGGAGAACCGGGCGGAACAGCCGGCCGGCCCATGCTGGATGTGATCACCGGTGCACAGATCCATAATATCTGTGTGGTGGTGACGAGATACTTTGGCGGAACCCTGCTTGGAACAGGCGGACTGGTGCGGGCATATTCCGGTGCGGTAAAGGAAGGGCTGAAGCACAGTGTTATCCTTCATAAAAAGCCGGGGCAGGAGCTGTTCATCACCTGTGATTACAACGGGCTTGGAAAGCTCCAGTATCTTGCCGTGCAAAACGGTGTACAGATCCTGGATACGGAATACACCGAATCGGTGACTGCCCGCGTCATGGCTCCGGAGGAGATCTGTGACGGGTTCATCAAAAAGATCACCGAGGCCACCGGAGGAAAGGCCGTGATAAAAAAAGGCAAAGCGCCTTATTATGCGGAGCATGACGGGGAAATCCTGCTGTTTTCGGAGTAAAGATTACTGCCAGCCTCCGTCCATCGTGATGATCTGTCCGGTGAGATAGGCGGGGGAGGTCAGAAGCTGGAAAGCAAGCTCGGCGACCTCATCCGGTGTTCCAAGACGACAGGCGGGGATCTCGTCAATCAGTGCCGTCCGTTCGTCCTCATCCAGAAACTGGTTCATCGTGGTGTCAATGGCACCGCAGGCGATGGCATTGACCGGAATTCCGGAGGGAGCCAGCTCCTTTGCCAGCGCTTTTGTCAACGCGTTGACGCCGCCCTTGGATGCGGAATAGGCCGCTTCACAGGAAGCACCGACCGAGCCCCAGACGGAGGAAATATTCAGGATCCGCCCGGCATGGGCCGAGACCATGAAGGGAATGGCCAGGCGGCAGCAGTAAAACACGGAGGAAAGGTTGGTGCCGATGACCTGATTCCACTCAGCAGGCGACATGTCCTGAAGAAGTCCGATCCGGGAAATCCCGGCATTGTTGATCAGAAGATCCGGAGTACCGAAGGAGCGGGCTGCATCAAAAAGCTGTTCACAGTCTGAGGGATCGCCCACATCGGCGGTGATAGCCAGACAATCCGTTCCCAGGGCTTCAATATCCGCTTTTGTTTTCAGAAGCGTCTCTTCTCCTCTGGAGCAGATTACCAGACGGCAGCCCTCACGGGCGAGACGCAGAGCGATGGCGCGCCCGATCCCGCGGGAAGCGCCGGTAACGTAAGCAGTAAGATTCTTCATAGAAAAAATCCTTTCATGTGATATCATAGGTGTATTTATTATAACATAAAAAAACAGAAAGCGAGGAAAAACAGAGCATGACGATCCAAGGCAGACACCGCGGCGGTAAAGAAAACAGCGGAGAGGGGCGGCTGAAATGGCTGCTCGGAACAGTGGCCCTGTGTGCATTTGCGGTGCTTCTCGTTCTGGTGGCGAAATCCATGATCCAGAAGCGGGGAAAGCAGGGCACAAAGGAATCAGGTGCAGATGTCGTGGCGGTTTTGGAGGAATATTATCAAAAAGGTGATTATCAGGGGCTTTATGATGCCTACACGAACGCCGGAGTAAGCGGTTCAGAGTATCAGAAATACTGGGAAGTGGGAAGTACAAGGAACTGGATGAAAGCCATGGAGCAGACGAAGAAAGCTCTTGAGGAGCCTGCAGCTTCATCGGCCTACTATGGGATTTCCTATGCGTTGTCCGGTGACTGCCAGGCCCTGAAGATGATTGATGAGGCAGTTTCCGACGGGATCGTGCGGGATAATGAAGATGTGCTGAATCAGTTTCGTATGGAGATCGAAACCTTCTTCCGGGAGACACTGCAGCTTACCGACCAGGAAATTGGAGAGATCAAGGCGGCAGCAAAAGAAGGAAAACAGCTGGACTGGGATTCCTATGAAGAGAATGTGAAGCAGAGACTGGGGCTGGGAGCCTAATGGCTTTCCCAGCGCCCGGAGGCTCCGCAGGGGAGCACCAGTCCGGTCTTTGTGACCGGAAGTCCGACTTCATCGGCGGAAATGGTTCCCTGATAGTTCTTTAAGGTTATGCCGAGCATATAAGAGAGCACCGACGGGGCAAGCCCGGTGGTATAGGAATTGATCAGGAAAAACAGCGGATCATCAGACAGAAGCTTTGCACAGAGCTCCACCAGCGGGAAAATGGCGTCCTCGATCTTCCAGATCTCCCCCTTCGGCCCGCGGCCATAGGAGGGAGGATCCATGATGATCCCGTCGTAATGGTTTCCGCGGCGGATCTCCCGCTCTACGAACTTTACACAGTCGTCCACGATCCAGCGGATCGGTGCATCGGAAAGACCGGAGGATTTTGCGTTTTCCTTCGCCCAGGTTACCATGCCCTTGGAGGCGTCCACATGAGTCACTGCCGCTCCTGCGGAAGCACATGCCAGAGTCGCACCGCCGGTATAGGCGAAGAGATTCAGAACCTTGACAGGTCTGCCTGCGGCTTTGATTTTTTCGGAGAACCAGTCCCAGTTGACGGCCTGTTCAGGAAAAAGTCCGGTGTGCTTGAAGCTGAAGGGCTTCAGATTAAATGTAAGTCCCAGCCGTTCGTAGCCGATGCTCCACTGCTCCGGCAGATCGAAAAATTCCCATTCACCGCCGCCACGGCTGCTGCGGTGGTAGTGGCCGTTACATGTTTTCCAGCCCCGTTCTGTTCGGGGGGTATTCCAGATCACCTGCGGGTCAGGCCGCACCAGAAGATAATTCCCCCAGCGCTCCAGCTTTTCCCCGTTCGAGGTATCGATCACTTCATAATCATTCCAGTTGTTGGCAGTCCACATAAAGAGGAGTCCTTTCTATTCATCCATGATAAAAATGTACATCGTATTTATTATAACTGGTTTGGGAAAAGGCGTCAACGAAATGCTGACAGCAACATGGCAGGATAGCGTATGGTAAAAGGCCGGCATATATGATATGATGAAATCAAATTACACCTGCAGTAGGTGGCGGGCAAATCGGATATGAAAAAGGAGGAAGAATATGAAACACATTATGATCGGCGGCGTGATGGAAGCCTCGGAAATGGCTCTTGGCTGTATGAGAGACTGTCGGATCCCCTTTGAGGATGCGGAGCAGCTGGTGCTGACGGCAGTGGATGAGGGAATCAATTTCTTTGACCATGCGGATGTTTATGGTTTTGGTGCCTCCGAAGAATATTTCGGCCGGATCCTGGAGCGGAATCCCGGACTTCGCAATAAGATCATGATTCAGTCCAAGTGTGCGCTGATCCGCGATACGGAAAAAACACTTTACATTGATACGACAAAAGAGCATATTATCGAATCGGTAGAGAACAGCATGAAGCGTCTGAAGGTGGATTATCTGGACAGCTTCCTTTTACATCGGGCCGATACGCTGATGGAGCCGGAGGAAGTGGCAGAGGCGTTTGACCTTCTCCACACCAGCGGCAAGGTTCGGTATTTCGGTGTCAGCAACTTCAAGACCATGGATCTGATGTATCTTCAGTCCTGCATCAACCAGCGGCTGATCATCAACCAGATGCAGCTTTCCGTGGCTCATACGACGCTGATCGATCCTACGGATTCGGTTCAGCTCAATGAGGCAGACAATGTGGACCGTAACGGCGGAGTTCTTACTTATATGAGAATGAACAAGATGACGGCACAGGCCTGGTCACCGTTCCAGGTTCGGTTCTACGGCGGCGTATTCATGAAGGATGACCAGTATCCGATCCTGAATTCCGTAGTAAACCGCATGGCAGAGGAAAAGAACGTATCTCCGTCCGCCATTGCCATCGCATGGATCCTGCGTCATCCGGCAAAGATCCAGCCGTTGATCGGAACAACAAACAAGGAGCGCTTAAAGGATATCTGTACGGCCTCCAATGTGACGCTTTCCAGAGCAGAGTGGTATGAGCTGTACCGGGCGACTCTGTCCGATGAGAAGCGGGCGCAGGTAGGAAACTCCAATCCCAAGCCTGCAAAGTAGGCAGAAAATCGTATAAGAAGCGCGCCGACTGACATTTTTTCTGGTTTCACAGAAAGATTTTGTCAATCGGCGCGTGTTTTATGTTATAATGCAGGTAGGATGTCTGAATCGACAGTAAATCGGAGACACAGATGAGAGAAGCAGGTCTTGAACAGAACAGAGAGGAGAAGCGTATGGGTGACAATTACACAAATGACCAGAGCTATGGGCAAAGCACCTATGAAGGTCAAGGAGAAACTCCCCAGTATGGAAAGCAAGGGTACAGCCAGCCTCAGTATGGCAGTCAGGGAGAAACTCCCCAGTATGGAAATCAGGGCTATGGCCAGTCGCAGTACGGAAACCAGGGCTATGGTCAGCCGCAGAATGAAAATCAGGGCTATGGCCAGCCGCAGTACGGAAACCAGGGCTATGGTCAGCCGCAGAATGAAAATCAGGGCTATGGCCAGTCGCAGTACGGAAACCAGGGCTATGGCCAGTCGCAGTACGGAAACCAGGGCTATGGCCAGCCGCAGAATGAAACCCAGGGCTATGGTCAGCCGCAGTACGAAAACCAGGGCTATGGTCAGTCGCAATACGGAAATCAGGGCTATGGCCAGCCCGTGTATGGTGCAGCGGGCGGAGAAACCATAGCGCAGCGGGCATTAAGAGAAACCATCAGTTCAACGATGTTTCTGATCTTTACGATACTTCTGACAGCGAATCTGGTGTTGTCTCTGATCTCTTTATTTACCGGTCAGTCTGCTATGACGGGAACACTGAACGGGGAGAGTAACCTGATGATGACGGTGTTCCTCGGCATATTGATGATGATTCCGATGATCCTGATCTGCATTGGTCTCTGGAAGAGCTACGGAGAGGCAAAGAGCGGCCGTGTGATGCAGGGAAGCGGCCTTGGGCTGGTGCGCGGTTCCCTGATTGCACTTCTGGTTCTGGCCTGCGTGGGCTTTGCACTGCTTCTGGTGCTCCTGTTTGCCATGCAGTCCATACTTTCCAACAGTAATCTGCTGAGCCAGTATATTGTTTCTTATGAGGCATACTTGACACTTCTGGCAATGCTTCCGGTTCTGATGGTGATCTTTGTGATCGTGATGATCCTGGTGATCCTTTATCTGGTGAAGCTTCGCGGATGCGTAAGCTCGGCAGTCCAGATCTGCCAGAGCGGCTGGCCGGCAAAGAAGCTGTCCATGTTTGTGATCGTTATGAATTTTATCCTTGGAGCACTCCAGCTTCTGATCCTGGTGATAACCATGGCGGCAGCTTCCAGCTCCGGACTGCAGACCAGTGTATTAGGCATAATCAGCACACTGGTGAATATTGCAATCATGATTCTGATGAGCCTGGTGCTTCTGTCATTGAGAAGTAAGTTGCTTCAGGCATAGGTGTAAGAAGGAAAATCTAAGGGAAGAAAACGGGTGCGGGCGTGGAGCCTGCACCTGATTTATAAAAACAGGAGGGTTTTATGAAGAGATCGGAGATTAACAAGGCAATTAAAGAAATGGAAGCGATGATTGCAGAGCACCGCTTCGAACTGCCGCCGTTCTGTCACTGGACGCCGGAGGACTGGCAGGCCAAGAGTCATGAATATGATGAGATCCGCGATAATATGCTGGGCTGGGATATCACCGACTATGGCGAGGGACATTTTGAGACGCTGGGATTTTCCCTGGTGACGATCCGCAATGGAAATCAGAAGATGAAGGACAAGTATTCCAAGGTGTATGCGGAAAAGCTTCTGATGGTCAAGGAGGGGCAGTATGCACCGATGCACTTCCACTGGAATAAAATGGAGGACATCATTAACCGGGGCGGCGGAAATCTTCTGATTCGGGTCTATATGGCAGATAAGGAGGACGACGGGAAGTTTTCTGATGAGGCAGTTACTGTTCATACGGATGGACGGGAGTATCAGGTCCCGGCGGGCACGCAGGTATGCTTAAAGCCCGGTGAGAGTATTACGATCTATCCGTATATGTACCATGATTTCAACGTAGAGGCCGGGACGGGAACGGTTCTGATCGGTGAAGTATCCATGTGCAATGATGACAATACGGATAACCGGTTTTATGAAAAGCTGGGACGTTTCCCTGCCATTGAGGAGGATGAAGTGCCGTATCGGCTCTTATGCAACGAATATCCTGTGGCAAAATAGACGGATTGGAAAATCTGAAAAAATTATAAAAAGGGACTAAAAACTTTTTCACTATGCTGTTTTAAAGTCTGAGGCGGTTGACAAGCCAGGCGTCTCCTGTTATACTAATAGCTGTTGTAACAAATCTGTAATAATTCACTTGAAAATGTAACAGGAAAAGTCTGGAGGAAGTTCATGAAGAGAACTAGAACATTGATCGTGATCGGATGTGCATGTGTGGCGATGATGATGAGCACGACAGCTTTTGCCATGCCGGGAGCGACCAGTCTGGTGACCGTAGAGCCGAAAACAGCGGCTTCTCAGGATCAGAATATAAATGAAACAGCACAGAGTACAGAGGCAGCGCAGACCGTTTCGCTGGAGGCCATGGGACAGACTGCTGCGGCAGCAGGCCAGAATGTGGCCCAGGCGGCACAGACGGCGCAGGAAGCACAGGCATCTCCTTATGAGAATGTGGCGGTCTCCACAGTGAACGGCGATGAGGATTATGTAAATATCCGTGATGCGGCCGGTACCGCGGGCGTGGTTGTCGGAAAGATTTATAACCACTGTGCAGCGACCATCGAGGAAACGGTGGAAGCAGAGGACGGAACCTGGTATAAGATCCATTCCGGTTCAGTGGAAGGTTATATTAAGGCAGAATATTTTGTGACCGGCGATGAAGCGGAAGCTCTGGCCCTGGAGATTGGTCAGATGTTCGGATATGTGGAAGAGGGCGGCCTCCGGGTCCGCACGGAGCCCAATACGACCAGTGATGTGATCACAAAGCTCTGGAGCGGTGAAACGTATACGGTACTGGAGCAGGCCGATGGATTTGTAAAGCTTTCCCTTGGTGATGATGATAACGGAAATGCTGTGACCGGCTATGTGGCGGAACAGTATATGGATGTTTATATCAAGTTTGACAAAGCGGTTTCCCTGGAGGAAGAAAAAGCTCAGGAGGAAGCAGCTAAGGAGCGGGAGGAAGAGGCAGCGGCAGCGGCAAATTCTTCCGAAAGAGATGCGATTGTGGCGTATGCAAAGCAGTTTATCGGAAATCCGTATGTCTGGGGCGGCAGCAGCCTGACAAACGGAACAGACTGCTCCGGCTTTACAAGAGGTGTGCTGGGACATTTCGGCTACGGCCTTTCCAGAACCTCCAGAGCACAGGCCGGAGACGGAAGACAGGTTTCTTTAGGCAGTGTTCAGCCCGGTGATCTGATCTTTTATGCGAGCGGCGGAAGTATTTACCATGTGGCACTTTACATAGGAGGCGGCCGCGTGATCCACGCCATCGACGAGGCTCATGGCATCGGAATTTCTTCCATGTACTGTATGACACCGTACTGTGCAGTCAATGTGATCGACTGAAAAACGGAAAAATAAAAAATGTATGGAATTTTGAAAAGAAGATGGGTTTTCCCATCTTCTTTTTCTGTATGAATCATAAGAGCTCTTATGAATATTGTTATTTCGTTGGTTGAATTATAAATCTTTGTTAACCTTTTAGACAGGATGACGGAAAATAGATCCCCCTATTGACTTCAAGAACCCATAATGTTATACTACGAACCGAAAATCGGGAGATTGCGAGAAACGAAACCCCGTTTTTTTTATGCAAGAACATGATGTGAGGTTCATGCCTGCATGAAAAGTGAGAAAGCAGGCAAGAAGGAGGAAAATTATGAAAAAAACAACGCGGTTCATGTCGGCTGTGTTGGCAGGAATTATGGCCTTGGGTATGGCAGCATGCGGTGGGGCCAAGACTTCCGAAACAAAGACTGACAGCACGAAGAGCAGTGCTGCAGGTGAGACTGCGGTGGAAACAACCAAAGCAGCAGGAACAGAAAGTACCGGAAATAAGACGGTTACGGTGGCGATCACCAATGCGTGGGCAAGTTGGTGTCCCTACTTTGATTCCGGAAACTATACAGACATTGTCTCCGATCAGATTTATGACCGTCTCTGGGTAACAAAGAAAGACGGTACCGTAGAGCCTAGACTGGCTGAAAGCTATGAAGTGGCTGAAGATTATACCAATATGATCATCCATTTGAATAAGAAAGCAACGTTCAGTGATGGGGAGCCGGTAACGGCGGATGATGTGATTTTCAGCGCAAAGCTGGATACCAATCCGGAATTTAATTCGGTAAAGCGCGATCAGATGAAATATGTAAAGGGTACGACGTCTGGCGGCGTTTGTGAGGATGAAGAAAATTTCGGCTTTGAGAAGATTGATGATTACACAGTACGGATCGTGTTCAAAGAAGCAATGAACGATCTACCGTTCTTGACCATGATGAACCGTTATTTCTATGTGGTTCCGGAGCATATCTACAGCCAGTATACCATGGCTGAGCTTAACGAAGCACAGACCTGGAAGGATCATATGATCGGTTCCGGTCCGTTTATCTATGATTCCTCCATTGACGGTGAGCGGATCGAAATGGTAAAGAATGAGAATTATTTCCTCGGCACTCCCGACATTGACCGTCTGGTATTACGTGTGGTAGAGGGAACACAGCTTCTTTCCGGTCTGATGAGCGGCGAGATCGATGTGGTTGCAGGCGCAGGTGTTGCATCTCTTCCTCTTTCCGACTGGCCGGCTGCACAGGAAGATGAAGAGCTGGATACCGAGTCTGTTTCAAATTTTGCTTATCAGGCAATGATCATCAACACTACCAGTGACAAGATCCCCAATGCAGCCTGCAGAAACGCTCTGAATATGGCAATCAACCGTCAGGCAATTGTAGATCATCTGCTGGAGGGCGAGGGAACGGTTCTCTATGCCCCGTTCTCTGATGAGCATCCGTTTGTAGATGAATCCAGGCTGACGATTCCGGCATATGATCCGGAAAAGGCAAAGGCACAGCTTGAAGCAAATGGTTTTGACTTTAATCAGACTTTGGAGCTGATCGTTCCTACCGGAAATGAAGTACGTATTCAGTCTACGGTTCTGATCCAGCAGGATTTACAGGCAATCGGCGTAAAGACAAATATCACACAGTATGACTTTGCAACTCTGCTGCAGATGATGCGTGAAGGACAGTATGATCTTAGTATGTGCGGTTCTGCCGGCGGTATCGATCCCAGCGAGCCTCTGGGATGGCTGAATAATGAAGGAACCACCAATTTCCCCTGCATTCAGGAGCCGACTTATACAAAGCTGTTTAACGAAGCAAACAGAATTCTGGATATTGCAGCAAAGGAAGAGGAATATGTGACGATCTGGCAGTATCTGCTGGATGACTCTGCAGTATGCTATCTCTATTCTTCCAATATACTGGCAGCATATAATAAGCGGATCAGCGGAATTGATTACGATGATGCAATGCAGCTGAACTGGTGCACCTGGAAGTGGACGGTAAACGAATAAACAATAAGTGCATAAAAAGTAAAAGAAATCCTCGGAAGAGAAAAACTTCCGGGGATTTTCCCATATCACGAAAGATTTTTATACAGGATAGTTCTGCACAGTTCATGGTTTGCAGCGTCCGCATGGCGTGTAATTTTCCAGGATCAGAGCCTCTCTGGTACCATAGTAATCCATCCGGTTTTCCGGACTGATATCAGAGGCGCTGGGGCAGGAAGGCAGATGGAATTTTCTGGTGTTGGTATTCAGAACGTAAGCGGCTTCTGCACTGTCTGTCTCAGAAATGCCGGCATTTACCTGCCTGTTTTCAGAAGAACTGTCTGCTGTCGGAAGCATTGCAGCGGTCTGGCTTTCGGAAGCCGGGCCGGAATCTACGGTTTCGCTGGCTTCGCCGGTAGCGTAGTTGATAGAAACACCGGGCTGCACATTGTAGCAGAACACATAAAACAGGATTCCCTCCCCGTCATCCTCCATGGATTTTGCTTCCATGATCACGCCGTCACAGACCAGGTTTTCACCGGTGAAAACGGGCGTGACGCGGTACAGTACATGATTTCCGGTTTCTTTGATGTAATCGGCAGTCATGTTTTCAAAGGGAAGCATACCATCTACGTTGAGATAGCGAGTCCCTGTAACCAGATTTTTTTCGTTGGCATTTTCACCGGAAAGCTGGAAGCCGATGAGATGGCAGCGGTTATATAAAGAACCGCCGTCCACAAAATCGTAACGGATGCTGTGCCAGCCAGATGGCGTTACCTGGCTGATATCGCCTCGCTTTTCCGTTGGCATGAGTTCCTTTCCCAGGCAGGCAAAGGCGGTGCCGCAGCGGCCCAGGCGGTCAAGCGCGTGATAGGCTTCAAAGGCGGTCGTTGTTTCCTCAGACGGAGTGAAGGTGGGAACATTATCTGCTAAAACGGTGTATGGTTTGCCGGAGTAAGCCGGAATGACCAGATCGCCGTAGCGGAGCTCCCCGCCAGAAGTATCCGCTGCTGACGGGGAAGCAGTCTGTACACTGGAATAAGAAACAGCTCCGCAGCCCGTCAATACCGTGGATACGGACAAAAAGAGAGCCAGCAGATATGCCGGCAGTCGGGAAAATCTGGAATTTATATTCATTTTTTATAAACCTCTTCCGTGATTCTTTCGTGGGAAAAGCCGGGAAACTCCGTTACTGCCGTCAGTCGCCATCCATGTCCGGCGAGCGGAATCCGAAAGGTCAGATCGGATGGATAATGGCGGTTCCACCGATATAGGATCATGGCCTCCGCCTGTGATTCCAGTGGGAGAACATCGTCGGTTTCCACAAAGCAGAAGTCGCCGGCTCCTGCCTGTGACAGATAGGAGTCATCCGCATGAAAACGAACAGGTAAGGCAGTAGAAGCTGTACCGGAAGAAGCCGTAGCTGCAGAATCAGAGGCCTCCATAGTGAGATCCGTATCAGCCTGATCTTTTTCAAACTGCTTCATGGAATAGGGACTCAGAAACAGGTTTTTCCCGGCGCAGACAGTCCGAAGCCGGTCCCGCAGTGCCCGGTCCATGCTCTGGCGGCGGTGATTGAATGCCATACCGAGAGCGTCATCCACACATACAAGTAAGATCATAAAGGGCTCCTTTCCGTGCCTAACCGGGAATCGCCATATCCGGCCAGGTTAAGATCAGTTCGGACAGTTCCGTATCATAATCGCCGAGAATGTCCTCGCTTCGTCCCGCACATTTGACATTGGTATCAACCCCCCGGACTCCCTCATCCTCAAACTCCCAGATGTGATAGCGCAGTCCGCGGAACTGGAAATCCAGGCTTCCGCAGCCATCCTCCTCTGTATATTGAAACTGAATTTTTTTTACAGTCAGCGCGTGCTGAATCTTTGAAAGCCGCATGATGCTATTCCTCCTGTCACAGGGCAGAACGCCCCGGAATTCTTCCTAGATAATAACATAAACAGGAGGGGAAAGCAATGACAGGGGCCGTTCCGGTCTGTGAAAATACTTCATCCAGAAAACTATTGAACATTCCATTTGAAGCGGTTAGAATAGGAAAGTATTTGATTTGTCTGTTAGATATATGGAAACGGCAGGACGGAGAAGAGGAAAACAGCTCTGTCGGAAACCGATGATTGGATTTGAGACAGTAAGGAGAATTTGCATGACAGAGAAAGAAGGAAAGGAACGGGCCAATGATTTTACCCAGGGAAGCATTGTCGGAAAAATGCTGAGATTCATGATTCCGATCCTGGGCGCATTGGTCCTTCAGGCCATGTACGGAGCGGTGGATATCCTGGTAGTAGGCTGGTTTGGCACTACGGCAGGAATCTCCGGCGTTTCGACAGGAAGCAACATCATCAATCTGGTTGTCTTTGTGGTGACGGGACTTTCGATGGGAGTGACGGTGCTGATCGGCCGGTATATCGGAGAAAAGAAAGAAAACCGGATCGGAAAAGTCATTGGCGGGGCGGTCTGCTTTTTTGCGGTACTGTCAGTGGTGATCGCGGTCTGCATGCTGGTATTTGCAAAACCGCTGGCAAGACTCATGCAGGCGCCGGAAGAGGCGCTGGATCTGACCGTGTCCTATGTGCGGATCTGTGGAGGCGGCGTGTTCTTCATTGTGGCATATAATGTGATCAGCAGTATCTTCCGCGGGATGGGAAATTCCAGACTTCCGTTGATCTTTGTGGCCATAGCCTGTGCGGTGAATATTGTCGGTGATCTGTTCTTTGTTGCAGTCCTCAACATGAATGTGGCCGGCGCGGCGCTGGCGACCGTCATGGCGCAGGCGGTCAGCGTGATTCTGTCACTGGTGATTATCCGAAAGGAAAAGCTGCCGTTTACCATGAAACGCTCCGATGTGCAGTTTAATCCGGAGATCGGGAACTTTGTCCGCGTAGGCATTCCCATCGCCTTTCAGGAGCTGCTGACCCAGATTTCGTTTATGGCACTCTGCGCGTTTATCAATCGTCTGGGACTGGAGGCTTCCTCCGGTTATGGCGTGGCCAATAAAATTGTAAGCTTTATCATGCTTGTACCCGGTTCCCTCATGCAGTCCATGTCTTCCTTTGTGGCTCAGAACGTGGGTGCGGGAAAAGAAAGACGGGCGGTCCGCACTATGGTCACCGGCATGGTGATCGGCGCATCAATCGGTGTGATGATCACACTGATCGCATATTTTCGGGGAGATCTGCTTTCCCGGATTTTTGCATCGGACGCCGGTGTGGTAGAGCGGTCGGCCCAGTATCTGAAGGGCTTCAGTGTGGAAGCCATTGTAACCTGTATCCTGTTCAGCTTCATCGGCTACTATAACGGGCACGGACAGACTCTGTTTGTCATGATACAGGGAATTGCCCAGACCTTTTTAGTCCGGCTCCCTGTGTCCTGGTATATGAGTATCCAGCCGGAGGCGAGCCTGACGGCCATCGGACTTGCGGCGCCTGCTGCGACCGTGTTCGGCATCCTGATCAATCTGGTATTTTTTCTGTACTGCCGAAGGAGATTTCGGAAAGCAGAAACGCAAGAGGTTCAGTCACAGCTGAAGACAGATAAAAAATGCAGATAAAAATGCAGATAAAAATGCAGATAAAAATGCAGATAAAAAATGCACTGTCGTTTCACAGATAAAAAATTTCACTGCCGGGGTTGACATTCCCCGGCAGACTGATTATAATCAAGGAAAACCAGACAGCGAAACCTATGACGGAGAGAAGTAGCCGGTACAGCGAACTTTCAGCGAGTCCCCAGCGGTGGGAGGGGGACAGGGAGCGGCAGGTGAATGGACTTCGGAGGGCGGACCGAACGGAAGCGGAGGCGGAATGCAGCGCCGGGAGCTTTTCAGTAGGGACCGACGGGTACCCACCCGTTATCCATCGGGACACGTATAGATGGTACGTGAAAAGCGAGAGGACGTTTAACGTCAATTTGGGTGGTATCGCAGAAGCAGCAGCTTTTGTCCCAGTGTGGGACAGAGGCTTTTTTTATTTCACAGGGAAGTGCATCTTATGAAATAAAAATATTTCACAGGGAAGTGCCTCCTGTGAAACAAAATTCCTGCTTCTTTCATTTTCCGGTTCCGGCAAAACCGGGAATCCATCTGCCGCCACGACTTGAAGATCCGGGAAACCCGGGCGGGAAGATCCCCGCAGCAAAAAGATGGAGGAAATGAATATGAAAAGAATGAGCCTTGTAAAACGAGCAGCAGCAGTGGTACTGAGTGCAGCGATGGCATTGTCCATGGCAGCCTGTGGAAAGAGTGAGACAAAGGAAACCACAAAAGCAGCAGAAACGACGAAAGCAGCCGAGACTGCGGAAGCAAAGACCGAAGCCGGAACAGAAAAGACGGATGGAAGCAAGGACACCTACAAGGTAGCCATTGTAAAACAGATGGATCATGCGTCTCTGGATGAGATCGCCAACGCCATAGGAGCGGAGCTGGATGAGATCGCCAAGAAAGACGGAATCACCATTGAATATGAAATTTACTCCGGACAGGGAGAACAGACGACCTTAAAGCAGATCGGCGATCAGGCCATCAGCGATGATGTGGATGCGATCATTCCCGTTGCAACCCTGGCGGCACAGGTTATGACCTCCTGTGCAGAGGAGACAAAGACACCGGTTGTTTATGCGGCAATCTCGGATCCTGAGGCTGCAGAGCTTACCGGAATCGATTATGTGACCGGAACCAGTGATGCACTGAACACCGAGTTTATTCTGGATATGATGCTGGCTCAGAATCCCGATGTGAAGAAGGTGGGGCTGTTGTATTCTTTGTCGGAAGCAAACTCCGCAAAGCCCATCGAGGAAGCAAAGGCATATCTGGATGCCAAGGGAATTTCTTACACCGAGGCAACCGGCAACACCAACGATGAAGTGATCGCTGCCGCAAGTGTTCTGGTATCCGATCAGGTGGATGCGATCTTTACTCCTACCGATAACGTGGTAATGTCCGCAGAGCTTGCTCTTGCCGATACCTTTATTGATGCAAAGATCCCTCATTATACCGGAGCGGATTCCTTTGTAAGAAACGGTGCATTCGCAACCTGCGGAGTCAACTATACAGATCTTGGAACAAAGACAGCAGATCTTGCTTATGAAGCCATCACAAAGGGAATGGCAGACATGGAAGATTTTTATAAGATGGACGGAGGCATTATCACCGTCAATACAGAAACAGCGGCCGGACTTGGAATCGACTACTCCGTATTTGACAGCATGGGACAGGTCGTAGAAGTAACTACAAGCGAAGATTAAGATGATCAGAAGGGAGCTCTTATGCTTTTTATTGCACAGACAGCCCTGGAGCTGGGGTTCATGTATGCCCTGGTGCCCATGGCGCTGTTTCTAAGCTATCGGGTACTGGATATTGCCGATCTGACCACGGACGGCGCGTTTGTTTTGGGAATGGCAGTGTCTGTTTCCATGGCGGCAAAGGGGCATCCCTTCCTGGGAATTCCTGCAGCCATGCTGGCAGGCGCCTGCGCCGGGTTTGTTACGGCATTTTTGCAGACGAGGCTGGGAGTGCCATCCATTCTTGCCGGAATCGTGACCAATACCGGATTATACACCATCAACCTGATGGCTATGGGCTGGAGCTCCAATGTAAATCTGTTAAAGCAGAGTACGGTGTTTACGATTTTTAAAACGACTGGTATCGGTGGAAGCTGGTATGAATTTATTCTGGCAGCGGTGATCGTTATCCTTATGGGTCTGCTTCTTATCTGGTTTCTGGGAACCCGGATCGGTTTATCGATCCGGGCGACCGGCGATAATCGTGACATGGTGCGCGCATCCTCGGTGAATCCGGTCTTTACCATAACCATCGGTCTCTGCATCGCCAATGCGCTGACCGCGTTGTCCGGAGCGATTGTCGGACAGATGCAGAAGGCGGCAGATATCAATGGCGGAACCGGAATCGTGGTGGTAGGGCTTGCCTGCCTCATCATCGGAGAGACCATTGTAGGACGCGGCTCGGTGCGGCGCGGGATCATTTCTGTATTTGTGGGCAGTGTGGTGTATCGTTTTATTTATGCGATCGTACTGAAAACCAAGATCGTTCCTATTGAGTGTCTCAAGCTGGTAACGGCGATCATCGTTGGTCTTGCCATTGCCATGCCGACCTTAAAAAGCTATGCCGCGCTTCAGAAGCGGAAGATGAGTGCAAGACGGAGAGGAGGAAAAGGCAATGCTTAAGATCGAAGGCATTTCGAAAACCTTTAATCCTGGGACCGTCAATGAAAAGAAAGCGTTGAGCGGACTGTCGCTCCATCTGTCACCGGGCGATTTTGTGACCATCATCGGCTCCAACGGTGCAGGGAAATCTACCTTATTTAATGCAGTCGCAGGAAGCTTTTATGTGGATGAGGGTTCCATTACCCTGGCAGGGAAGGACATTACGTTTGTCCAGGAATACAAACGGAGCCGTGTTATTGGAAGGCTGTTTCAGGATCCCTTACGGGGAACAGCCCCTCATATGACGATCGAGGAGAATCTGTCTCTGGCGTTTTTAAGAACCTCCAAGGGAGCCGCGCCATTCAGCCGGATCTCCAAAAAGGACAAGGCACTGTTCCGGGAACGGTTAAGCCTGCTGGACATGGGACTGGAAGACCGCATGAGCCAGCCGGTGGGATTACTGTCCGGCGGACAGCGCCAGGCATTGACCCTCCTTATGTCGACCATCGTGCCGCCGGAGCTGTTGCTTCTGGATGAGCATACTGCGGCGCTGGATCCGGCTACAGCAGAAAAAATCCTGAAATTGACAGCACAGATTGTTGCCGATAACAAGATTACCTGTATGATGGTGACTCACAACATGCATCAGGCATTGGAGCTGGGAAACCGGACGCTCATGATGGCAGATGGAGACATCGTGCTTGATGTGGCAGGTGAAAAACGGAAAGGCATGACTGTGGAGGATCTGCTGGAGCAGTTTAAGCTGGGAACCGGAAAAGCACTGGATAATGACAGGATTTTGTTATCCTAGGGATGTATGGAAAAAAGCCGTTCATCCATGTCCGTCTGAAGGCATATATAGAAGCTGCTTTGTCGGACATGGACGGACGGTTGACTTTTTTTACCAAAATTTTTATAAAAAATCTAAAAAATTTATGAAAATAGTTACTTTTCTTTTTGAAAAATAAGGGTTATAATTTCCTCTGTTAAAAAGGAAGACAGGAAAGAAAGATAGAAAAGAGGAAAAGCTATGGAAGCGTTGTTTAGTTTAAGCATTGCGTTAATTGCGGGACTGATCATGTCACGTGTGGCAAAGGTTATGCAGCTGCCGGCGGTTACGGCCTATCTGGTAGCCGGAATTCTGGTTGGCCCTTATGTGCTGGGACAGATCGGTGTTCATGGTCTCGGCTTTATCAGCACGGACAATGTAAAGCAGTATGATATATTCAGTAATGTAGCACTTGGTTTCATTGCATTTGATATCGGAAATGAGTTCCGTCTGAAGCAGTTAAAGCAGATTGGCAGGCAGGCAACGGTTGTGGCCTTCACTCAGGCTCTGTCTGCAACGGTGCTTGTGGATGTCATAATGATCGGGCTTCATTTTGCTATGCCTAATGTGGTAACGATGCCCATGGCATTGATTCTTGGTGCAATTGCAACAGCAACAGCTCCTGCGGCAACCCTGATGGTAGTCCGTCAGTATAAGGCGGACGGTCCGCTTACCAGAATCCTTCTGCCGATCGTAGCATTGGATGATGCAATCGGACTTGTGGTATTTGCTATTTCCTCCGGTGTGGCAAGGGCATTTATCAGCGGCAGTCTCGATATCACCTCGATCCTGGTAGAGCCGCTGATTGAAGTGATCCTGTCGCTTCTTCTGGGATCCGTTATGGGATGGCTTCTTACGATTGCAGAAAAATATTTCGAGTCGAACAGCAAACGTCTTTCCGTTGTGATCACCTTTGTACTTCTGACGGTTGCGCTTGCCATGGTAGAGTTTGATGTAGGAGGAATTCATATCGGCTTCTCTTCTCTTCTTGTCTGCATGATGCTGGGTACCATTTTCTGTAATATCTGTCATTTCTCTGAGGATATGATGGCGCGGGCAGACAAGTGGACGGCTCCGTTGTTCATTTTATTCTTTGTACTGAGCGGTGCAGAGCTGGAGCTGAGTGTGTTCCAGAATCTTGCAATCGTCGGAATTGGTGTAATTTATATCATTGCCCGCTCAATTGGAAAATGGACCGGTGCTTACTTTGGATCCAAGTTAATGAAGTGTGGTGAAATGATTCACAAGTATCTGGGAATTACCCTGCTTCCCCAGGCAGGCGTTGCCCTTGGTATGTCCATGACTGTAACACAGACGATGGGTGAGCATGGCCGGATTATCCGTAATATCACGCTGTTTTCGGTTCTGATTTATGAACTGGTTGGACCGACCCTTACCAAGATCGCATTGACGAAGGCAGGGGAGATCTCGCCGAAGCCTGCGATCATCAAGACACCGAACAAGAAATAATATGGAAGAAATCCTGGAGCCGAGAAATCGGATCCAGAAGAGCAGACGAAAGAGTAGCAGTCAAAAGTCTCCCCGGTCACATAGTACCTGGGAGGCTTTTTGTATGATTGGAAGTCCGGTTATATAAAAAGTTACATGACCGAACTGGTTATAGCTGACAGAAAAAACCGTTATAGCTTAGGGCTGTCAAGGGGAGTTTACAAAGTAAAATCCTTGAGATATAATAAAAACAATGTGGTAACGATTCAGCAAAATGAATCAGCAAAATGAATCGGAACTGGATTGTTATGGAGTTATGAGAAAATGGCCGGAAAGGCAGATTGGAGAATATCAAAATGGAGAAAAAAAATATTGACTGGGCAAACCTTGGGTTTGGCTATGTGGAGACAGATAAGAGATTTGTTTCCTATTATAAGGACGGGGCCTGGGATGAGGGAGCTCTGATTTCCGATCCCATGGTAACTATGAGCGAGTGTGCCTGCGTGCTTCAGTATGCACAGACCTGCTTTGAGGGGATGAAGGCCTATACGACAGAGAAGGGACAGACCGTTGTATTCCGCCCTGACCTGAATGCAGACCGCATGGCAGACAGTGCTGCACGTCTGGAGATGCCTGTATTCCCTCAGGACAGGTTCGTGGATGCAGTTGCCCAGGTCGTAAAGGCAAATGAAGCATACGTTCCTCCCTATGGCTCCGGTGCGACCCTGTACTTACGTCCTTATATGTATGGAAAGAATGCGGTTATTGGCGTAAAGCCTGCCGATGAGTTTGAGTTCCGGATTTTCTGCACACCGGTCGGTCCTTACTTCAAGGGCGGCGTAAAGCCTCTTACCATCTGCGTCAGCGATTTTGACCGTGCGGCTCCCTGCGGAACCGGTCACATCAAGGGTGGCTTAAACTATGCCATGAGCCTTCATGCCATCGTAACGGCTCATAAGAACGGATTTGATGAGAATATGTATCTGGATCCCAAGACAAGAACCAAGGTTGAGGAGACCGGCGGAGCAAACTTCCTGTTTGTAACAAAGGACAATAAGGTAGTAACACCTAAGTCCTCCAGTATTCTGCCCTCCATTACCCGCCGCTCCTTAGTATATGTGGCAAAAGAGTATCTTGGCCTGGAGGTAGAAGAGCGCGAGGTTTATTTCGATGAGGTAAAGGATTTCGCAGAGTGCGGTCTTTGCGGTACGGCAGCTGTTATCTCTCCTGTCGGAAAGATTGTAGATCATGGAAAAGAAATCTGCATGCCCAGCGGTATGAATGAGATGGGCCCGGTAACGAAGAAGCTTTATGAGACGCTGACCGGAATCCAGATGGGACGTCTTGAGGCACCCAAGGGCTGGCTCAAGGTAATCGAGTAAGCAAATCAGAGAAACTTGTTCGGGGAGCGTGAGGCTTCCATGAAATCAGGTAAGTGGCCGTACCAGCAAAAAGGTGCGGCCATTTCCGGCTGTTTAAGAAAACAGGAGGAGCAACAATGATCGAAAAGGATATGCTGATCTGTGATCTGCTGGAGCAGTATGAGCAGGCCGGAGCTCTTCTGGCGGAGTCCGGGATGCGTTGTATCGGCTGCGTATCAGCGGGCGGGGAAACGATCGAGGAAGCGGCGCTGGAGCATGGAATGGATCCGGTGCTGCTGCTTCGAAAGCTGAATCTTCATCTGTTAGGGAAATTGATATAAGACGGAGGGAGATTGTTCGGAATAAGAGAGGAGTGGCCGGTGCGTATGCACCGGCCGGAGTATGAAAAAGACAATCTATATAAATGGTAGTTGTTGTTTGGCGAAGCTGACAGCGTATCGCGCGCTTTTGTTTACCATCAGCTTCATTTCTGTTATGCTTAAAGTATATCAGGCAATTGTGACCGGAGTTTGTATGGTTTCTAAAAAAAGCCTGAACATTATTAGGAAATCATGATAGAAATCCGGATTATGTGTAATGAGAATAAAAGGTATAACTAATGGATATGGAAATATGGGGGAAATATAACAAAAAACGAGGAACAACGATTGAAATTCCCGAACTGGTGTGATATTATTGGGATAATCCTTTTGGAGATGGATTCCATGAGTTTGAAAAGGGAGGATGTTTATGAGCAGAGCAGTATTCTCACTGCTGGTTGAGAACACCGCTGGTGTTTTAAGCAGGATCTCCGGGCTGTTCAGCCGGAGAGGTTATAACATTGACAGTCTGACTGTCGGCGAGACGGAGAATCCGTTATATTCCAGAATGACCGTTGTGGCCAGGGGCGATGACGAGATCCTGGAGCAGATCCGCAGACAGCTGGAAAAGCTGGTCGATGTGATCGACATTACAGAATTAAAATCTCATTCCACTGCCGTGTGCAGAGAGCTCCTTCTTATTAAAATCGGAGTGAAGCCGGAGGAACGGGAAAAACTGATGTCGGTCGTCAATATTTTCCGCGCAAAGGTCATTGATGTGGCGGAGGATTCCATGATCGTAGAGCTTACCGGCAACCAGGCAAAGGTTGATGCCTTTATCCGTCTGATCGGCGACTTTACAGTGAAGGAAATGGCAAGGACAGGTATTACGGGTCTCCCCAGAGGCACCGTTTCACCGGACTGAGAAGCAGGACTTCCTCAGCCGGACGCACATCTTGTGTGTCCATAAAGACATTTTATTTTACAACATGCTATATGGAGGAAAAAGTTATGGCAAAGATTTATTATCAGGAGGATTGCAACTTATCTCTTCTTGAGGGAAAGACCATCGCAGTCATCGGCTACGGCAGCCAGGGACATGCACAGGCGCTGAACGCAAAGGAATCCGGATGCCATGTCATTATCGGTCTGTACGAGGGCAGCAAGTCCTGGGCAAAGGCTGAGGCACAGGGCTTTGAGGTATATACAGCAGCAGAGGCTGCAAAGAAGGCTGACATCATTATGATTCTGATCAATGATGAGAAGCAGGCAAAGATGTATAAGGAATCCGTAGAGCCCAACCTGGAGCCCGGAAATATGTTAATGTTCTCTCATGGATTCGCAATTCACTTCGGTCAGATCAGACCTCCCAAGGATGTCGATGTTACCATGATCGCTCCTAAGGGACCCGGACATACCGTAAGAAGCGAATACCAGGCCGGCAAGGGTGTTCCCTGCCTGATCGCTGTTGAACAGGATGCTACAGGAAAGGCTCATGACCTGGCACTGGCTTATGCACTGGCTATCGGCGGCGCAAGAGCAGGTGTTCTTCAGACAACCTTCCGTGAAGAGACAGAAACCGACCTGTTCGGTGAGCAGGCTGTTCTCTGCGGCGGTGTAACTGCCCTGATGAAGGCAGGCTTCGAGACACTGGTTGAGGCCGGATATGAGCCTGAGAGTGCATACTTTGAGTGTATCCATGAGATGAAGCTGATCGTAGATCTGATCTATGAGAGCGGCTTCGCCGGAATGAGATATTCCATTTCCAATACAGCTGAGTACGGCGATTACATCACCGGACCGAAGATCGTAACCGAGGATACCAAGAAGGCAATGAAGAAGATCCTTTCTGATATCCAGGATGGTACCTTTGCAAAGGATTGGCTGACCGAGAACCGGGTAGGTGCTCCTCATTTCATGGCTATGAGAAAGAGAGAGGCCGCTCATCAGTTAGAGGCTGTCGGCGAAGAGCTTCGTAAGCTGTACAGCTGGAACGGCTCCACAAAGCTGATCGATAACTAAAAAGAACTTCTGAGCTGTAAGCAGAAGTAAAAAATAAGGGGCTGTCGCACTAACTGAACTGCTTCCCGTCAAGTAGACAATTGAAAAAATATAAATTTTCCTGCCAGCAGAAATTTATCTGCTGGCAGTTTTTATGCAGCTTGCAAGTAAATTTCGTGTTTTTCCATTGGTGTTAAAATTCCGAGATTCCTTTGCAAACGTTTATTGTTATAGTAATCTATATAATCTACAATCATTTTTACGAGAGTACCTCTATCAGTGTATCGTTTTCCATAGTATCGCTCTCTCTTCAGAATTCCCCA